>JAPLOC010000135.1 GCA_026692825.1 Planctomycetota bacterium
CCCTTCAGACCGTGCCTGACTCCCAAGTTTCCCTCGGCTTGGTAACGTTGGTAGACCCGCCGCATCTGCCGGTAACTCAGCTCCAGCAAATCCGCTCCTTTCGCCAACGACACTCGCCCCGAACTCACTCGAACAAGCACTACCAGCCGACGACGCTCTTCCTCACTCAGTCGCTACTTCGCCATCTTCCCCTCGGAAATGTCCTCATCATGACGAGGACACTTCTATCGGGGGCGCTTGAGGACATTTCTATCGGGTTTTGACATTCGATTTTCGAATCACGAGTTTTCCAAAGACTGGATTCTCCCAGTGAAACGAGCGAACATGGTTCCACGGGGCGAGCCAAATCGTTCCAGCCCACCATTGCAAGAACACCTTCAGGAATTCTCCATGACTCTTCGAAAACGCCTCGGCTGGTCAGCCGGCTTGGTTTGTCTGGCGGCTGGCTTTATGGTCACCACATCGCCCGCGTTCGCGCAGTCGCGCGATCGCGTCACAAAAGCGAACGCACCCGTATTGGTGGAAGGAACCGTTCGGCAGGTCTTCCGCAGTTCTCGTCCCGGACGAAACGACTATCTCGTGCAGATTGATGTGGCACGAACCGAAGCGCGCAAACGACTCGACGCCAATGCCAAAGTGACACTTCCCGTTCCCGGCGAAGTGATCTACGTGCATCTCA
Source organism: Planctomycetota bacterium (assembly GCA_026692825.1). Lineage (GTDB taxonomy): Bacteria > Planctomycetota > Planctomycetia > Planctomycetales > Planctomycetaceae > UBA10511. Next base: position 680 of record JAPLOC010000135.1, read on the forward strand.
CGCAGAAGGTCGACGCGCAGGGAAAAGTGGTCGCCGCCGAGAGTCATGCCAACATCCCGGGCGAACGCTCGCTGGTGAAGGCCGCCGTCACCCCCCGCGAATCGGGTGGCTGGGAGGGGACGTTCCCCGAGTGGGTCGACGTCGCGCAAGCCGAGGATGAACCAGCCCCGCTCGATCCGGCCCCGGGTGTTGAGACTCCCACGCCACGACCAGCGGCTCGCGGTTTGGGACTGACCACAGAGACCCGCAAGCTGCAGGGGAGACTGGTACTGCGTGTCACCGCCGTTGAACGAGGCGGAATCGCCGGTGCCGCCGGCGTTGAAGTGGGCGATGTTATCGTTGGAACGAACGGCGAAGAGTTGAAATCCGCCGACCAGGTCGAACAGCTCGTCGCAAAAGGAAAGCCGTTCTCGTTGATTGTTGTCGACGTAAATACTGGCAAGGGGGCTCAGGTGGAAGTCGATCCCGGTGTCTCACTCGCCCCGGCGAATGACCCGTTCACTCCAGACGACCCCGTAGAACCCGCCCCGCCGGTCGCCGCCTCAAAAATCTCGCTGGGAATCTCGGCGGAAGAGGTCAAGCTGGGAGGGCGTGGTGCCCTGAAGGTGACGCGTGTCGAAGATGGAGGACTCGCCGGGAAGGCGGGGATCGAAGTGGGGGATGTGATCGTGGCGGCGAACGGTGTCGCGACAACGGGTGCCGAGCAGTTGATTAGCGCGTTGCGGAAAGCCGGTTCGAGTTTGACGCTGACGATTCGCGACTCCCGCACAAACAAGGATGTTCCCGTGGAAGTATTCCTGGGAACCGCGAAGCCCGAAGTTCCGCAACCGAAGGGGCCAGACAAACCGCTGCCCGGCGTGGCACCCGGCAAACTGGGGGCAGTGACCGAACTGGCATTCCACAATGCCGAATTCGCCGTCAAGATCACGGAAGTCGACGAAGGAAGCCCGGCAGCCCGCGCAGGACTCAAGCCCGGGATGCTGGTCACCCACGTGAATGGCAAACCCGTTCTGCATCCCAACGAACTCAACGACGCGCTCCGCAAAGGGGGCGGCAAATGCAAAATGACCATTCAGGCGGCTGATTCGCCGCAGTGGCGCGGTCCCGACCGGACCGGTGTCTCGAAAGAAACGGGACTGTTCAAGGAATGGCCCGCCGACGGGCCGAAAGTCCGCTGGGTCGTCAAAGACATCGGGACAGGCTATTCGACGCCGGCGATCGCCAAAGGTCGAGTCTATGTTCAGACAACTGTCGACAACGACGAACTGGCTCTGGTTCTCGACGAGCAGACCGGCAAAGAGATCTGGAAGAAGCCGATCGGCAAAGTGGGGGAAAACCGTGGTCCGCAATACCCGGGCACGCGCAGCACTCCCACAGTCGATGGCGAACAGATTTACGTTCTCGCGTCGGACGGCGAATTGTCGTGCCTGGCCGCCGCCGATGGCAAGAAGGTCTGGTCCCGCAACCTGGCGAAGGACTTTGACGGTAAGCCCGGCCTATGGGCGTACACCGAATCGGTTCTGATCGACGGAGACACGCTGGTCTGCACCCCCGGGGGAGAAAAGGCGTCACTCGCCGCTCTCAACAAGAAGACCGGGGAGACAATCTGGCAATCAGTCGTTCCTGACGGGGGGACCGCCGAGTACGCCTCGATCATGGTTCAGGGATCCGGAGATTCGAAAGAGTACGTCACCTTCCTGCGTCGCGGACTGGTGGGGGTCAACGCCAAGACCGGCAAATTCCTCTGGGTGTTTGAGAAGACGATTGACCCGGGTGCCAATATCATCACACCGGTCATCAGCGGTGCGAAAGTCTTCTCGGCGGGTGGACGTGGCGTTGGCGGAACGGTGGAATTGCAAGTCTCTGGCGACTCGGTGACGGCCAAAGAACTCTACACCGCGAAGGGACTTTCGGTCGGACTCGGCGGAGCGATTCTGGTCGACGGCAATCTCTACGGTTGCACCGGACAGGCTCTGTTTTGCGCTGACTTTGAGACCGGAAAAATCCACTGGTCGGAACGCGCTTTGGGTGGTGCGTCGCTGGCGTATGCTGACGGACGGATTTACATGCGTGGTCACAACGGCGGCGAGGTCGCGCTGGTCGAACCGTCCACCGAGGGCTACCGTGAAAAGGGACGTCTCAAGCAAGAAGACCGCAGCAGCAAGCCAGCGTGGCCGTACCCCGTGGTCGCCAATGGCGGACTCTTCGTTCGCGATCAGGGGGTTCTTGTTTGCTACGACGTGAAAGCGAAGTAGTCGGGCGTCGACCGGGAAACAACCGACCGTTTCATTTCATTGCACAAAATGGTGTGTGATGAAAAACGGCTCGGAAAGCGCAGTGCGACAATCCGATCGACGGGTCGTGTGGCGGAAGCTGGGGGGGACTCTGTCCCTCCCAGACCCCCCTTGGGATTTTCGAGGCATAGGTCCAGTGTCCAATGGTTTCTGCGGCGAATGACCGGAACTGGAGATCCAGCGATGCAGTTTTTAGGTGACAGAAGCTCTGGCAGCGCCACACTTGTCACCAGCCCAGTTGAGCAACGCCACGTCCCGCAAAAACGGCGGCCATCGCCCCCCGAACGGTCGCTCCACCAACCTCAAACTCACCCCAGTTTCAACCGCGCCTTCATCCTTCATCCTTCATCCTTCATCCTTCATCCTTCATCCTTCATCCTTCATCCTTCATCCTTCATCCTTCATCCTTCATCGTTGGCCCCTCCCCCATGCCCCGTCCCCTCCTCCCCCCCCTCGCCCTCCTCTGCCGCGCCGCTTTTACGCACGCGGCTGATTCGCCGCAGTGGCGCGGTCCCGACCGGACTGGTATCTCAAAAGAAACAGGACTGTTGAAGGAATGGCCCGCCGACGGGCCGAAAGTCCGCTGGGTCGTCAAAGACATTGGGACAGGTTACTCAAGTCCTTCGATCGCCAAAGGTCGAGTCTACGTTCAGACAACAGTCGACAAAGACGAATTCGCATTGGTTCTCGACGAGCAGACCGGCACAGAGATCTGGAAGAAGCCGATCGGCAAAGTGGGGGAAAACCGTGGTCCGCAATACCCGGGAACGCGCAGCACCCCCACAGTCGATGGCGAACAGATTTACGTTCTCGCGTCGGCCGGCGAATTGTCGTGCCTGGCCGCCGCCGATGGCAAGAAGGTCTGGTCCCGCAACCTGACGAAAGATTTTGAGGGAAAGGCCGGTCATTGGGCCTACACCGAGTCGGTTCTGATCGACGGCGACACGCTGGTCTGCACTCCCGGGGGAGAGAAGGCGTCACTCGCCGCTCTCAACAAGAAGACCGGGGAGACAATCTGGCAATCGGTCGTTCCTGACGGGGGGACCGCCGAATACGCCTCAATCATGATTCAAGGATCCGGGGATTCGAAAGAGTATGTCACCTTCCTGCGTCGCGGACTGGTGGGGGTCAACGCCAAGACCGGCAAATTCCTCTGGATATTTGAAAAGACAATCGCCCCGGCCGCCAACATCATCACACCGGTCATCAGCGGTGCGAAGATCTTCTCGGCCGGTAACAACGGAATTGGCGGGACGGTGGAATTGCAGGTCTCGGGGGACACGGTCACAGCGAACGAGCTCTACCCGTCGAAGGGACTGTCGGTCGGAATCGGAGGCGCGCTTCTGATCGACGGCGACACGCTGGTCTGCACTCCCGGGGGAGAGAAGGCGTCACTCGCC
>JAPLOC010000136.1 GCA_026692825.1 Planctomycetota bacterium
TCGTCGACGAACTCAAAATAACGCAGCGGGTTCGTCGATCCACCGGCCGCCGGGGTGGCGGCTGCCTGAGGAGCGGCTGCCGGTTTCGGTTCCTTCACGGGAGCGGCTTTCTTCGCAGCCGGTTTCGACTCGCTGGATTTTGCAGCTTTCGCAGCGGCCGGGGGCGCGCTCGCCGACTTCGCCGCGGTTGATTTTCCGGTCGCCTTCTTTCCCTTTTCAGCAGCCATCACGAGATCCTCGCTTGAAATCGACACCGGCGCGTCAATGCGCACTCCCGCGAACGCCGGAAACCGGGGAATGCCTCCTTCCGAAAGTTCCTGATAGCGGAACGCGACGATCGCGCCCGGAGCCGGGGGGCTGCCGCGCTGCGCGTCAGAAAACCCCGTCCCGATCGAAAACCGTTTTCCATCCGCGAGTTCGCACAACAACGCCCCCATCCGTCCCTTATGCCTCCCCGCCCCCGCCACATGTTCGATCACCCGGGCTTCGCCATCGAGAAACTGTTTCACCTTGAGCAGCGTCGACGACCGGCCCACCGCGTATTTTGACCCGGGCTGCCGCAGCATCGCCCCCCAGTTTTTCTACTCGTGCCAATTCATCCCGCAAGTGGTCAACCCCGCGGCATTGCTCCTGCCGATGGGCCAGAACATATTCCAACGACGCTTTGCCAAGCTGGTCCGCGAGGAAAGCGGTTCGCTCCTCAAACGGAGCGGACATCTCGGGGACGTCGAACACCAGGTATTTCAACTCCCGCCAATGTTCGCTCCGGTCGCGCCGGCGAACAATGCTGACCGCTCGCTGGAACTTTTTGCGATCCAACCACAATTCACCATCCAGCGGTGTCGACGGCAGTCCTTTGGTGAACCATTCGGGCGCGAAGAACTCGTTTCCTAATCGCGACAAAAAGGTGGTTCCGTTCCAATAGGCCCGCACGCCATCCAGCTTCTCGCTCATCCACCAGCCGGTGATGTCGAGATCCCCCTTCCAGCTCTCCGCGAGCAGCAGGGGCATGTCGACTTTGGGGGTCGCGTCTTCCCCGTCGGTTTCCGTCGCGACCTTTTCGGGTGGATCGGACCCAATCCGCTCCAGTTCCGCCGCCTCACCCCGCAGCTTCTTCAGGTGTTTGCAGGTCCGCCGTTCGATTCCAACCGATTGATTCCGCCACGCCGGGCAGGAACACGAATAGACCCCACCCGTGTTTTTCAACACGTACGGTTTGGCACCCGAGCCTTGCATTTCGGTGCTTTCGCCATCGGCAAGATCGGCCATCGGGATTCCCGGTCGAGTGAAAACGGAGCGTGGATTGCAAACGACTTCCCAGAATCTTGCCAGATTCCGGTTACTATTTCCAGTGATTTATGACTTGACGGACGCACGATCGCGCGAACGACATGGCCGAAGATTGAATATCGACATCCACGGTAAGGGCGAATGTCGATTCAATCCGTTTCATGCGGTGACAGGGACCACGATTCCACCCCAAATAGTCGGTGAATCCGCCGCCTTTCGCCCTCAATATCCAGTGGCATCACGTCACGCAGCGAACGCGGCGTCGTGATTCCCTTTTTTCCCTTCACAGTGACCGGCTGCAACGCGACTGGTTTTGGCACGGCGTCCAGTCGGGTGCGCCACACGTAGTCGCCACTTATGCTGTCGGTCGCGCGGGCCGCGCCACGCGGTGTCTTCTCAAGCAACTCAGCCCGAACCCCGGACACCGATACTCCCTCGCGCGTCGTTTGCGCCAACCGTTCGACCAGATGATTGTAGTCCACTCGGGAGATGTAATAACGGTATTCCAGTTGCGCGACCACATCGGCGCGGTCAGCCGCGTTCTCAAAGAATGGACTTGCCGGATTCCCACCAAACGGCCCTTTACTCGGCAGTTCGGATCGCAGGTCACCAAAATCGGTCACCAAAACCGGTGCCTCGCGGGTGATCGCCAGTTCGTCGCCAATTACGCCGGACGTTTGCGACTGCTGCTGAACTCGGTTCTTAAGTGACAGGAATTGATGTTCCAAATGAACAAGTCGGCGTTCGACGTCTGCCAGCGCGGTCGCGACGACGGGCCGCGCCTCTTCAGTCGGCTTGGTGTTCTCCATGAGATCGGCCGGATCCGGCGCCTTCTGTTTCGAGGATCGTCCCTTGCGTGGCGGGGCAGGCATTCCTTTCGCCGCATTCTGCGATTGTCGGTTCGAGTCTCCTTTCCAGCCGAGCGCCTGCAGCCGGGCCCGTGTTGCCCCTTTTCCAATCTCGAACGATCCCTCCAGATTCCCTTCCAGAGAATCCCGCAATTGAGCTTCGCACGACTCAAGTCGTTGCCGGGAAGGCTTGTCTGTGGTGGAAATCAACGCGTCCATGGCGGCAAAAATTTCCCCGACCCATTCGGCGGCCATCTCCAGATCGTCTGACTCGTCGTCGGTCGAAGAAGTCCGGCGCAAGCTCCTGGCGAATTCCGCAAGCTCATAAAATCCCGCCTCATACCGGCGATCGACCAGTTTCCCCCAGATCAGCAACTGGCGAGTGTGCGGATCGGAATCGCTGGATTTTCGCAGGTATTCTTCCAGGTGGGTTACCGCCGGCTTGTACTTCCCGTGCCGGAGTTGTGCGATTCCGAGCAGATAGTCGATTCGAGGATCCTCCCCCAATTCGCGGCGGAGCGGCTTGAGCGGCTTCAGAAGAATCGGAATCTGGTGGGGACCAGGATTCAGGCCAATCGCGGTCATCTCCAGCACCAACGCCCTGGCGGTGTTGGAAAGTGCCGATTTTCCATCAGGGGAAGCGCCCGATTCTACAGGAGATTCTTCGCCGTGAGCGCTCGATCGACTCGTATCCGCGTAAACCGTCAACCCGCAGGCCAGCGCTGAGAGACAGAGCAGACGGAGCGCACCGTGTGCCACACACAATCGCCAGGATTTGATGAAGATGGCGGAAGGACGCTGCCGGTCTGCGGTCATGGAACAAAAAAACTCTCGTGAAACCCGAACGGCCCCGGTCAGAATGGGGCCACGGACGACCGCTTTCTGACGAACTCGGTTCTGCGTGGACTCCCAGGCTTCATTCTCGCTAAGGCGTGCGGTTGACGGCGACGCGCCGGCGGTCGAGACCGGGGACGACCCGGTCACTGCGCGTGGGGATTTCGACATCGTGCGTCAAAATCGCTGCGTCCCCCACAAAGTACGTATGAAAGTCGGCGACCACCAGGTTGTACGTCCGTTCGGTCGGCCCTTCTTTCTGGGAGATCACCGGGAGGCTGCTGGTCGCGGTGCGTAACTGCATTTGTGGTTCCAGATCGACCGTTTTCGTCCAGCCCCGGCCAGGCGTCCAGAACCGGTGCCCCAGAGTCACGGTGAAGATCTCATCACCCACTTGCAGACGCGACAGTTTGCGCTCAGGCCGAACCGTGGTGTGCAACACCGGCTTGTACGCCAGTTCGCCCGTCTCCACATCCTGCGAAAGAACTCGGTCGCCGGGACGAATCGTTTCGATCGCCATCAGGCCGGTTTCCGTCTGCACGGGCGTGCCCGCCGCGAAACACGACAGATAGATCGGCCGCGCGTCCCCGATAGTTTGTTGTTCCTGGACGATCGTGACTCGTTTCGGCGCGGCCAACTGGACGTCGGCGTGAACCTGCCACCACGTCCACCAGTTACGCGGGTCGGTGCCGTGGTTTTCACCCGAGACGGTCTTCAAGATGGCGGCCACTCGTCGATTCATCCGTTCCGTCCGATCGTACAAATCGCTGACTTTGGACTCGAGTTGCTGCGTCTGATCATCAAGCACCCGCAGCGCTTCGAGTCGTCCCGCGTTGAGTCGCCCCACGTTGAATTCTTCACTGAGCCGGTAAGTCGTTCGGGAATCAAAACTCGAAGGGGA
>JAPLOC010000137.1 GCA_026692825.1 Planctomycetota bacterium
ATCCGCAAGCCCAATTCAAAAAGAATTCGCGGAACCCTATTTCAGTTTCCCATCCGTCCACGATTTTTGTTGACCGCCTTTCTCCGTTCCGCTATTTTCCCGCCCCGACCCAAACCCGCAATCTCATCTCACAAGGATGTGTGATGTCGTCCGCCTCCGCCACCCCCTCCGAACCTCTTCCCAAATTCTGGCGCGAGGTGGAGTGCTGGCTACTCGTTCTGTTCGTCGCCCTCTCCTTTGGATTGCGCTTGGGAGATCTCACCATCCGAGGCGAGGAAACACGCCGGGCGCTCATCGCCCGCGAAATGCTCGATACTGGCGATTGGCTTGTCCCCCGCACTCAAGGACAACCCCTTCTCAGTCGACCTCCGCTGCAAAACTGGATCATCGCTGGCATCTCAATGGTGCAGGGCCAGATCAACGAATGGACCGTCCGCCTTCCCAGCATCCTCTCCATCTTCGCGACCGCCCTCCTGGTTTACGCGTACGCCCGCTCTTTCCTGTCGAAACTCGGCGCGTTCGCCTCTGGAATGGTCTTCTCCAGTCTGGGGCAGGTGATCGAACTCGGTCGGTTCGGCGAAACCGACGCCATGTTCACCCTGTTCGTCGCCGGCTCACTTCTGGTGTGGCACCTCGGTTTCCTGCGCAACTGGAATCCCTACCTCACCTGGTGCCTGGGCTACGGCCTCGCCGCACTGGGGACACTCACCAAAGGTCCGCAGGCTCCGGTCTATTTTGTCTCCATTGTCGGGATGACCCTGCTGATCAAGTGGCGTGCGGGCTATGCCTTCAAACTCGCCCACCTCGCGGGGATCGCGCTGTTCGCCGTTTTGGTCGGAGCCTGGCAGATTCCATTCATGAAAACACTCGGCTCAGATGCCGGGGGAGACATCTATGTCTCCGACGTGGGCCATCGCTTCCTGGATGCGACTTGGGGATCTTTCCTCGAACACTTCGCCGAATATCCTTTGGAACTGCTCGCCTGCCTTCTCCCCTGGTCGGCTCTGTTTGTCGTTTGGAACCGCCCCGGGTTCCGACAGTCGTTGTCGGGAAAATGGCCGCAGGTCGGATTCCAGATCACAGCGATTCTCGTCGCGTTTCCCAGCGTCTGGTTGCCCCCTGGCTCGCGTCCGCGGTACTTCATGTCGCTCTATCCGTGCGTCGCCCTGTTGTTGGGGGCCACCATCGACCGACTCGCGTTCGCCGCCGCTGACGCCGAGTGGCGACGGATCTGGCCCTGGTTCCTGCGGGGCTGCTCCATCGCGATTGGCGCGGTGGGGATCGCGATTCTTGGTGTGTCGGTGGTCGACGCGGGGGTCTGGTTCGCGCAACCCATCACGTTCGCTTTGGCATACTGCACAGCGACCTCTCTCGCAAGCGCGCGGTTGTGGCGACTGGCGACCGACGGGCGCGAGCCGGCGTTTCGGGCGGCGATTGTCACGATTGCCGGCTTTGTTGCGCTGACACAGGTCGGTGTCATGATCAACGCACACCTCTCAACCACTCCCAACACAATCGCCGCCGTTCAGGAGTTGAAAGAACTGCTTCCTCCTGGAACCCGACTCGTCAGCATGAATATGGCGCACCACATGTTCGTGTTCCATTACGGCGAAGTCCCCTTTGTGAAGTGGCCCGAGTCGGGGTACGACGTGCCCGACGATCTGGAATACTTTTGCGTTGACGCGCGGGAACTCGACGGAAAGAAACTGCCGTTCGAGTGGAAGGAAGTGTTCGTGGTCCCCTGCACCAAACACAAGGTGCAACTCTACCAGTTGCGCATGATAATCGGGCGGCGGATTTCGCGGCAACCAGCGGCCGACGATGCGCTGGCGAATGCGGAAATCGACCTGGAATAGTCCGTCCTACTGGCCGGGAGCTTCCTACGGCAGCATCCAGTCGCGCACCAACGGCAACACTGGGGCCAGCCAGTAGTACACTGAGAACGCGACCAGCGACGCCAGCGGCAATGTCCCACTCCACGAATTCCGTCGGACGATTGCCATGGCGGCGAGTGTCGTGGGAACTGAAAACACGCCGCAGATCAGGAAGACCCATTCGTGTGGCAGACTCTGATCTCGCAACAGCAAGAAGTACGCGGCGCAAATGGCGATCAGAATTGCACCGGCGAGTCTCGCCCGGTGTTTCAACGCGCGCTCGGAAGGCCAGTGCCAGAGTTCAAGTGAATACGCCAGCGATGTTTGAAACGCTCCATAAATCGCGGCGGGCCAGGTCAGCACGAAGTCGTTGTTGAACCGGTTGGCAAGCGGCGTCACCACGATTCCCAGAACGATGAGTGTCCCTCCCAGGGACGCGAACGCCCACTCATGAGACGTGTGGACCGACGGGTCGAAGCCATTGGCCTCGACGCCGCGGTCAACGGCGTTCCTGATGTGTTGGCGACGTGTGACGCACATCGAAAGGACGCAAGCGGGGAGCCAACAGCCGAGAAGGCAAAACAGGTACCAGCGCACCAGCTCACTGGGTTCCGCCCGCATGAAGGGATGCTCGCGTTCGCCTCCCAGCAGCCAGGCCCAGTGCCAGCGACGCCAGAGAGGCCGGGTTGGAATTGTGGCCGTGGCGTCGCGCGGGGGATTGACTGGATCACCAACTCCCAGCCAGAAGCAGGCGGCCCGGCCGTGCGATCGAACAATCACCCGCCCGTCAGCCAGCGCGGGGGCGGTCCAGCACACTTCGTCTTCAAAGACAGTCCGCCGGCCCAGTTCGACGTATTGATCGCGGTCGGCGCGCGCCAGGATCAATTCTCCTCTGTCATTGAACAGAATGAGTTTCCCATCGGCGACGATCACAGTCGCGTGTCCCGGATCACTCGACGACCACCGCACTTTGCCGTCGCTGGTATTCAGGCAACGGAATTCACCACGCGATGGTCGGTGCGCCTTCGCCTGCACATCTTTCAAGTCGAAGCCGTAGATCGCTCCCTCGAATGCGACGCTGGACGCGGTATCGTTCGAGAGTGACGGGGACTGCCAGGCGATTTTGCCTGACAACTTCGGATCGCCCCCCTCGGCGCGTTCGATTTGCAAACGATACGCACTCGCGCCGGCGCGAAAGGGAGAGCTGACCACCAGTAACGAGTCTGCGAACAACGGAGCCGCCGCGTGTTCGTCATAGCCGGCCGACAGATCCAGACGCCACACTTCGCGTCCGGTTGTCCGTTCATGAACCACCAGGCAGTTCTGCAAGAAATTGGCAACCAGCTCGACGCCATCAAGTTTGAACGGCGTGGGAGTGCAATAGCTCGCGGGGTCATCGCCATGGCTCCAGAGACGCGAGCCATCCTTCAGACTCAAGGCAACGACAGCGGCGTTTTTTCCACCGACTGGAAGATAGATTCGGCCGTCTCGCACCAGGGGTGAAGCCGCACACCCAAACCCGGTTCCCGAAAGTCCATACACTTTCTTGAGATCGACCTGCCAGATCTCGCGGCCGTGTTGAAGATCAAGACAACCCAGCAGGCCATTGGGGGCGTGAAAGACAACCACATCCTCTGCGATCGCTGGCGTTGACCTCGGGCCGGGGTAGATGCCAACTGGATCGTACGCCTCGGCGTACTTGTGCTCCCACAACACGCCACCGTCGCGAACATCGAGACAGAGAACGTACTGCCCCAGTGGCGTCTGATACTGGGTGATGGCCCGGCCTCCCGCGATCGCGAAACCGGAGAAACCTTGGCCGAGTCGGACGGTCCACAAGAGGGGAGGACCGTCGGCAGTCCAGGAGTCGGCGAGCGTCTCGTCGATCGCAATTCCATCGGAATTCGGTCCGCGGATCTGCGGCCAGTCTCCCCCCTGAAGACTCCCGGCGATAAGGCAGTACGCAATCAGCAGTTCCAGGGGAATCACCCAGCGCAAACAGTGTGGAAATCTGGTCACGCGGTGGCTCGCGAAAGGGCAAGCAGAGATGTTGGCATTTGTAGTGAGCGCCGGGAACTGATTTTGATCATACGCGAATCAGCAACGGCGTACGACTGTTGGTCAAAGTCGGTTCGGTCCGTGTGAGTCCTGGGGCTGCCCCGAGTGCGTTGCCCTAATGAAGCCCGCATTTTCAAAATGCGCGGCCCGCTGTGCGATCTACGTCGCTCTACGCACTCCAGGCTGGCGCAACCTCCCAAGCGAGCCGTCCGTCGCCAAATGAGTTGGCCATCGTCGGGGCTTCGCCTCTTCGCCGGAACACTCGCCATTCCGCGACGCCCCTCGTCGAGTTGCTTTTTTTAGGATGAAATTTGTTGTGAGTCCTGGCGAAGCCCCCAGTGCGTCGTTTTGTCGGCGGAAGCACATAGGGCCAGTCTTTCGGAGAAAGACGACTACGTTGCGAGTGCGTGGCTCGCTGTGCGATCGCCGACACTCGACGCCGTTGAACTTCACGTATCTCCTCCCCATTCTTCCCGCGTGGACTCGCTCCCCCATTCGCGAGTATCATCAATGCGTCCTGATGCTTCCCCTCAGAGGTTCCGGTTCCATGCAGCGAGTTCTTGGAAACACCGCCCGTTTGTGCGACGGCATGAATCGTCGCGAGGCGCTGCAGATCGGTGGATTGGGTGCGTTTGGACTCGGGCTGGGTCAGGCGCTCAACCTGCGCAACGCGCAGGGATCCCCTGCGGGATTCGATTCCTCGTTTGGCAAAGCGAAATCGTGCATCCTGCTGTTTCCGTACGGCTCGCCGCCGCAGCACGAGACGTTCGACCCCAAACCCGAAGCCCCTGCCGAGATCCAGGGGGAAATGAAGGCAATCGCCAGCTCGGCACCCGGGATCTCCATCTGCGAGTACCTGCCGCACCTGGCGACCGTCATGGATCGCCTGACCGTCGTCCGTTCTGTGACCCATCCGTATCCGCTGCACTGTGTCGCCTACTCGACCAGCGGAAACCCGGAATACGACGTTTCGCTCGAGACAAAGCCCCGCGATGTTCGGCACTGGCCCTATTTGGGTTCAGTGGTCGGTTACGCGCGCGATCAGCAGGCGGGGTCGGTCCCCCCGGATATGCCGCGCAATATCGGCCTCCCCTGGCTGCTGAATTCGAAGAGCGACATTGTGCCGCTGGCGGGGCCCTATTCGGCATTTCTCGGACAACAGTACGACCCGTTCTGGCCAACCTTTTCCGGGCCGGGAACCAAAGTGGGACCGAAACTGAGCGACGGCCAGACAAAGCAGGTGATCGACCCGTACGCGGGCTGCACACCCGAGGGGCGATTTGTATTGAGCGACGAAGGGGCCGGGGCCGCCGACCTGGCGATTGACCGGCTGAACCGACGTCGGTCGCTGCTCGACCAGTTCGACGATGTTCGGCGGGGGCTTAATCGCGACGCGCGCGTCCAGACGTTCGACCGGCACCGCCAGATGGCGTTTTCGCTGCTCACGTCCAACCGCCTGCGCGGCGCACTCGATATTTCGAAAGAGCCGGCCGAGCGCCGGGCGCGGTACGGAATGACGCTGTTCGGCCAATCGTGCCTGGCGGCCCGTCGGCTGGTGGAAGCGGGCTGTCCGTTTATCACGGTGTTCTGGGACGCCTATGAGATCTTCGCCGGCTGTGCCTGGGACACCCATGCGAACCACTACCCTCGGCTGAAGGAGTATCTGCTTCCGGGAATGGACTTGGCGTTTTCGGCATTGATTCTCGACCTCGAAGAACGGGGACTGCTCGATGAGACGCTCGTTCTCTGGATGAGCGAGCATGGTCGGACGCCTCAAATCGATTCCAAGCCGATCGGCGCCGGCCGACACCACTGGTCGCGGGCGTATTCGATCGCGGCGGCGGGGGGCGGAGTGGCGAAGGGGCGTGTGGTGGGGAGTACCGATCCGACCGGGGGAGAGGTTGCTGACACGCCGGTCTCGCCAAAGGATCTGCTGGCGACTTCGCTGCACCTCCTGGGAATTGATCCCCATCTGACCGTCCCCAATCTCGACGGTCGCC
>JAPLOC010000138.1 GCA_026692825.1 Planctomycetota bacterium
CAACGCCGAGTAGAACAGGATCTTCCCCGTGAGTTGCTCCTCGGTCAGCGGATTTTCACAGACGCGGATGTGTTCGGGGCGCGAAAAACTGGAGCCATAGACGGCGAGATCAAAATCGAGCGCGTTGTAGATGTAACACTCTTTGCCATCGGGAGAGAACCGGACCGCCCGGGGATTGCGTCCGAGCCTCAACACATTGCGGAAGGACAATTCCCGGTAGTCGTCATCGAGTACCTGCGAGACGAAACCATCATCGGTGCCGGCGAACACCGTCACCATTGTCTTGCCATCGGGCGAAATCGCGGTCTCCCAGGGATTGGCGACGACGAACGCGCCGACGAACGAGTCCATCGGCATCGTCTTGCGCTGTTTCTCGGCTGTCGAATCGGTGTCGACCACCGAGACATACGGCAGGACAGAACCCTCCCCCTGATGGACCGTGATGCGCGAGCGGATGTGGGGCAGATACGCCTTCGCCCGGGTGGGATGCAGCACAAGTTGACGGGCGAGGTTTTCGCTTGACGGTCCCTGCCAGCGATGGAGGATCTCTCCCGACTTGAGATCGATTGCGATGAGCGCGGCGGTCAGATATTCGCAGACATACAGCCGACCGTGCGCCTCGTCGAGCGCGATTCCGCGAGGCATCGATCCCGCAGGAATCTCCCGGGCGATCTGGCGGGTGGCCGGGTCAATCTCGGCGACCCGGCCGGGATACTCCTGTGTGACGTACAGTTTTGTGCCGGCGGCGTTCGACACCACGCCGTACGGCTCGTCGAAAACGCTGGTCTCTCCCAGTTTCGTTCCCTGGTCGGCGTCCACAAACACGACCACGTCGTCGGCGTAAACCGCGACCGCAAGTTGATGGGTGGCCCCAATAAAAGAGACCCCCTCGGGCTTGTGGCCGACGGCGACTTCGTGCAGCACTTTCCGCGACTTCTGCTCGATGATTGAGACGGTTCCGTTGTCGCGGTTCGAACAGGCGATTAACGCTCCGTCCGCCGACACGTCGAGCAGACTGTTCGACGAACCGGCCCACAGCGGCGGGGCAGTGAAAGTGATCCACAAAACCACGAGGAAACCGGGGATTCGCCAACCAGACATCGCATCTCCTTCCACGGGTCGAATCGGCTCACAGGCCGTGTGTTGACTCGAGTGATTTTCCGGGAGCTATTGGTCGAATTCTTCCTGGACCGCGACGACCATCGCTGGCTTTGACGGGCCCGCCAGCGCGACCTCCGCCGCGACGTCTGCGGGAATCGGATCCGGCCGCTTGATTTCCTGCAGCATTCGCCAGATCTCGGCCACCAACTGCGGCAAGCCTTTCCCTGTCGCCGCCGAGATCACGGCGACCGGTCGCCCGAGTTCCGCCGACAGTTCGGCGGCGACCTCCGCCGAGCCGGGAAGTTCGGCCTTGGAAACCGCGACGATTTCGGGGTGGTTCGCCAGGTTGACGTCATACAACCGCAGTTCTTCGCGAATCTGGCGATAGTTTTCCAGCGGGTTGGTCTGATCCATGGGGTCGGGTTCGACCAGGTGGACCAGCAGCCGGGTGCGCTCGACGTGCTTGAGGAATTCATGACCCAGCCCCAAGCCAGTATGCGCCCCTTCAATGAGGCCGGGAATGTCGGCCATGGCGAATGCGTGGTCTTCCCCGACCTGGACCATGCCGAGGTTGGGGTATTTGGTCGTGAAGGGGTAGTCGGCGATTTCTGGATGAGCCCGCGACAGTCGGCTCAGCAGGGTCGACTTGCCCGCGTTCGGTTTGCCAATCACCCCGACGTCGGCGATCACCTTGAGTTCCAAAGAGATTTTGCGTTCTTCCCCTTTGCCTCCCGACTCGGCTTCACGCGGAGCGCGGTTGGTGGCGGTTTTGAACGCATCGTTACCGCGGCCACCCTGCCCGCCCCGGGCGACGACCACGCGGTCGCCGGCAGTCGTGAGGTCGCGGATCACGTGACCGAGTTTCGTGTCGCGAATGATCGTTCCAGGTGGAACCTGGATGATGACGTCGTGAGCGCTGCGGCCTTGGCGGTAGCTTCCTTCGCCCGGCTTGCCATTCTCGGCACGCCAGTGCTTTTTGCCGGAAAGCGGGGCGAGGTTGTCGATATTTTCGGCAGCCTCAATGATGATGCTGCCACCGCTGCCCCCATCGCCGCCGCTGGGGCCGCCCTTGGAGATCTTGTACTCCCGACGGAAACTGACACAGCCGTCGCCGCCGTCGCCCCCCTTCACGAAGATTGTAATACGGTCGAGGAACATTGTGGGGGCCGGGAGGTTTCTGAGGGAAGAGTCAACCGTTCAGTATAGGCCCTGGGGGATGTTGTGGCAAGAAACCACAACGTAGCCGTCGTTCTCCGAAAGACTGGCTCCACTGTGCCTCCGCCGGCCAAACAACGCACTGGGGGCAGCCCCAGGACTCACAACGAATTTCATCCAGTCAAGAAACAACACCACGAGGGGTGTCGCGGAATGGCGAGAGTCCCGGCGAAGAGGACTAAATAATCTGCTCGATCGGCTCGACCGGCTCAACACCAACCAGTTTCTGATCGAGTCCGTTGTACAGATACGACAGACCGTTGGGGTCGAATCCCATTTGCGTCAGCACGGTCGCGTGCAGGTTCTTCACGTGGAAGCGGTTTTCGACCGCGTTGCTGCCGAGTTCGTCGGTCGCCCCCACGCTCACTCCCCCCTTGATCCCGCCGCCGGCCGCCCACATGGTGAAGCCGTACGAGTTGTGGTCGCGACCGGTTCCTTGCGCATACTCCGCAGTCGGCTGTCGGCCTCAGATCCTTCAACAAGCCAGCGATCGGTTTGTCGGTATTGCCGGCGTGCTTCGTATGGTTCGAAACCATGTCGCTGTGGGCGTCCCAGTTGTCGTCGTTGTGGGCACCTCCCGAGTAGATCTGAATGAACCGCACACCCCGCTCCACCAGCCGGCGGGCGAGAAGACACTTGCGGCCAAAGTCCTCCGTCTTCGAACCGTCGATTCCATACAGGTTCAATGTGCTGGCGGTCTCCAGCGAAAAGTCGACCGCTTCCGGAGCGTGCTGCTGCATGTTGAACGCCAGCTCGTAACTGGCGATCCGGGCGGCCAGTTCACTGTTATCGTGACGCGGAGCGAAATGCGACTCGTTCTTCTCGCGTAATTGATCGAGCAACAGCCGTTGCATCTCGCGCGTGGTCCCCTCGGGACGCGCCAAGTCATGAATCGGCACCCCACTCGCGCGAATCACCGTTCCCTGATACGCCGCCGGCATATAGCCGCTCGACCAGTTCTTCGGCCCACTGATCGGCCCGCCGGTCTTGTCGAGCATCACC
>JAPLOC010000139.1 GCA_026692825.1 Planctomycetota bacterium
CGTCCGGCAACGTGACGATCGCGCCCGAACGCAGGAGTTCCCTGGCGGCCGCGTCCATCACGTGCCGACGCACATCGAGCGCCAAACCCCGCAGGAAACCCTGGTTGCGGTGATAACAGAATTCCCGCTGCTGGGCGTCATAGCGTGATAAGGCTGCGGCGAGAGCCACCTCGATTTGTGATGTTCGGGCCTCTGAACTCTCGACTGGCTCAACGAGCGCCAGCGTTTCCATTCGATCTCGAGTAAATCGAACCAGTTCGCACGCCGCGGATCTCGCGATCTTTCGGCGTGGCCAAAACTCCCTCGGCCGAAACATGATCATGGTCTCGATCATGTCGAGCGGCGCGGGATCGAACGCCGTTTCGGCCCGTCCCGCCTTACCGACCACCATGTCGACCTCGGGAAACCGGCACAGCACCATGTCGCGTGCCTTGAGGTCATCTCCCGATTGAATGCTGAACGCGCGCGGCACCGTGATTGGCATGTCCATCAACATGCCTTCGTCCAGCGGCATGCGAAGCTCCGTCGACAGCGGCGTGATGCCACGTTCCAAAAGCAACGCGACACCGACCAGGAGAAGAGGGGCTGCGATTCGCGATGCCCGTCCGCGAGCGGCCCAGACTGTCGCGACGACGCCCAGGGCAGCGAGGACGGGTACCAGGTTTTTCGCACCGGCGGCGCACACCGCGACCACCAGCGTCACCCACAATGTCCAGACCAGAATCAACGGTTGGTCGAGCAGATATTCGAGTACGGGGCGATACACCTCAATCACCCCACGCACAATCCCACTGTCCGATTCCCGCCTCATGCGGCCCTTGAGGCAGACCGTACAGAGGGCGGGGACCAACGTGATCGCGAGAACCGCCACCGCCGCCAGGGCCAGACATTTGGTGACCGCCAGCGGTCGATACATCCGCCCGTCGATTCCCCCGAGCGCGAACACCGGTAGAAACGACAACAACATCACCAGCACCGAACCAACGATCGGTCTCCCAACCTGCCGGCACGCTGGCAATACATACTCGCGGATATCGCCCCGAACCGGGGAATCGCCGAATTTCTCCCGCAGATGGTGCATCGAGTTCTCGACCATCACAATCGACGAATCGACCAAGACGCCGATCGAGATCGAAATCCCCGCAAGCGACATGATGTTGGTTTGCACGTCGGCGATTCCCAGACGACGCAGCGTCCACATGCCGGCGAAACTCAACAGGGCGGCGAGCGGCAGTGTGACCGCGATCGCGAACGACGCCCGCAGGTGCAGCAGGACCAGGAGGACACAGACCACCGCGGTCCCAATTGCCTCGACCAGCGTCCCCGTCACCGTCTGCACGGCCCCTTCGATCAGCGGAGTGCGGTCGTAGCACGGCACGATCCGCACGCCCGTCGGCAGTCCCGCCGACACGGCGGCGATTTTTGACTTTAACCGCCGGGTGACTTCCAGCGGATTCTCCCGATGATGGATCAACACCACGCCGCCGGCGACTTCGTTCCCGTCCTTTTCCAGAATTCCCCGGCGTGGACGAGTGCCAAGTCGAATTTGAGCGATGTCGTTGAGCGACACCGAGTGGCCATCTGCGGTCGGAACCGGAATCTGTCGCAGGTCGGCGAGCATCGCGGTACGACGGGCCTCGGAATCGGTGTCCCGCATTCCCGGCCAACCGGTGGTCCGTACCACGAACTCGGCGTTGCCATGGACCAGGACGTGACCACCCGTCGTCACGCTTGAGCGCTCGATCTCGCGAGCGACATCGCCGGCGTCGACACCACGCTCGCGGAGCCGCCGGGGGTCCAGTTCAACGAGGTATTCGAGAACGTGACCGCCGACGCTGGCGACCTCGGCCACCCCTTCGACCCCTTCCAGTTGCGGGCGAACGTACGCGTCTTGAACGGCACGCAGCCGGGCGAGATCGTAGCCTGGACCTTCGACCGTGTACCAGAAGATCTGGCCCGTGGGGATCGCCTCGGGAGCGACCCGGGGGGTCACACCAGCGGGAAGTTGTCCCGTGAAAGCGGTGAGCCTCTGAATGACGCGAGTCCGCGCTGCGGAATACGAGATCGAATCGTCAAAGATCAGGTGGATCATCGAAAACCCGACGTCGCTTGAACCTCGGACGGAGTTCAGCCCAGCGAGTCCATTAAGTTGACGGCACAGGTGGCTGGTGACTTGGTCTTCGATTTCGCGGGAACCGTGTCCGGGCCACTCGGTGAAGACAATCACCTGATTTTCCGACAGGTCGGGAACCGCGTCGATCGGGGTGTGGGCGACAGCGAACAGACCCCAGACCGCCAGGGCCATCCCCAGGGCGATCACCAGTCCCCTGCGACGGATGGAGAACCCGATCACCGAGTCGATCATCGGGTCACTTCCCCTGAGGGAGTTTGGCGAAGTACTTCTGCGGTTCGTTACGGACCGCCGTTTCGCACCCCGAGCAACAAATAAACAGTTTCCGCCCCCGCACTTCGATCAGAACTGGGCCACCCATGGAATCGAGGTCGGCGTCAGTCACCGGACAGGTTTTCTGGGCGCGGGCCTGCTCCCGCAGCGCGGCTGTCAGGGAAGGCGCTTTCTGGCGGATCGTTTTCGACGCGACGGACGGAACCGACAGCGGCGTATCCGCTGAAGCCGGGCCACGATTGCGTCGTGATCCGAAGTACGTGGCCCCAACCGTTGGATTCAGGCGTGCCTCGGCATCAATCAGAAACACACCGGTCGTGGCGACCTTTTGCCCTTCATCGAGTCCCGACTCTACCGGGTAGAAATCACCCCGCCGGGGACCAAGTACGACTTCGAGGGCGTCAAACATGCCGGGCATCGATTCCACATACACAATCTGTCGCCCCCCCAAGTCGACGAGGGCCGTTTCAGGAATCGCGAGTGGCAACCGGGGATTGTTGTGGGTCGGGGGAGACTCATCGGCCCCTCTCTCAGAGGAGGTTTTGTGGGGAATCCGGATCTGAATCTCGGCGAATCGGCCTGCGAGATCGCTCTCCGCGTCGCAGGCGAACTCAATCCGAACCGTCGCGTCGCCGTGCCTCTCACCTTTGTCATTGGTGATTTTCTGGATGCGCCCCGGATGACTGCCCGGAATCGAATCGACTTCTATCGAAACCTGTGCAGTGTCGGTGTGCGAATTGGCCACCAGTTGCGCGGCGACTGTGGGAGTTGCGCGACACTCCACCAGTCCTGTGCTGGCATGATCGCCCTGAACCGTCGGTTGGTCGCGCACCGGTTGCGTCACCCGCCCCCCGAGTCGCACTGTTTGAAACAGTTCGCGGCGCGACACGACAGACGTCTGAATTCCCGCCAGTTGCACGCGATAGGGGGAAAACTGCATCCGTGCCAAAACCCCTTCGTGCAGCAGCACCGCCTCCCCTTTTTTTCGCCGAACCAGCTCCATTTTGCAGATTGGGCA
>JAPLOC010000140.1 GCA_026692825.1 Planctomycetota bacterium
ATCGCAATTACTTCGCGCCTGTGAACGGAAAGATTGGACAATCCGCCGACAACCAGATCGACTGCCTTGCCGGCGTGGGAAAGTTGCTCGGCAACACCGATCAGAGACTTTGGAAAATGGTCAACGGCTACGCACTTCCCCCCGCCCCTGGCCTAACGGAAATCGACGAGATGCTGAACGGACTCGACGAGCCCGGTCGTGATCGACTAAGGCAGGCGCTTCAGATCGGTCTCCAATCGGACACTCAGGTGACTCTCGATGGTTCATCCCATCTCGTGTCACAGGCCTATTGTTCCGCCCTGCCTGTCGCTTACACACGGCACCCATCGGAGTTATGGGCTCGATTCGCGACGTTGGTCCTGGAAGCATCCTACGAAGCCACCTTTTGCGCCGCGATTCTCAACTCGGTTCGGACGCGGAATCCTACGGTATTCCTGACGCTTCTCGGTGGGGGCGCGTTCGGTAACGAACTGGCATGGATCCTGGACGCCATTCGCCGATCGATGTCGCTCTACCATGATTGCGGACTCGACGTTGCGATTGTGAGCCATGGAAGTTCGAATCCGTATGTGCGACAGCTTACGGCTGAATTTGCGGGGAATTGAGTCGCCTGCCCCCCGTCAAGTGGCACTCCCCGCCTCTTGCCCGAGCGGCCGCGTGCAAATCGCCCACTGGCCGAAATTCTCTTCCACCTCGACCTCCACTGGCAGCAGCCGGCAGTCTTCCAACGGGAGAATCCAGCGGCGCTCTTCGAAACGCACTTCCACTTCTGTGGGCCCCGCCTGAACCCGAATTTTCGGATGCAGTGTGGGTAACAACAGACTGTGATCGAGTTCCGCCACGATCTGCTGCGCCGCGTCGCGCAGGGCGATGAAGTCGAAGACGTATTGATTCTCGTCGAGCGGGCCGGCGAGTTCCACCGCCACCCGCCAGTTGTGGCCATGCAGCCGCTCGCAGATGTTCCCCGCGAACGTGATGAAATGTGCCGCGCTGAAGACCAGGTGGTCCTTCGTGACGCGAACCCGGTATTTGGAGTTGGAGTGGGACATGGGGGAATTCTATCCGAAGGCCTACGCGAGTCGCGACAACTCACTCAACACGCGGTCGACCTCGTCGGCGCTGTTGTAATGCAGCAATCCAATCCGCAGGGTTCCATTCGGTTCCAGCCAGGCCGCCTCGCTGAACGACAGCGCGTAATGATTGCCCGCCCACGCGTAACAGCCCACCGTCGCCAGATGAGCCGCCATCTCCTGCGGCGTGTGGCGCGGGTGTGTGATCGAGAATGTGGGAACGCGTTCATCCATCCGATCGAGATCTCGAATGCCCCACAGCCGGAACTCCGGGAGCGCGGCCAGGCCGGTCAGCATCCGCCGGGCGAGCTGCTGTTCGTACTGCTGGATCGCGCCCATCGCCGATTCAATCGCTCCGCGCCGCGATTCAACCGGCGACCCTAAACGACGCCCGAGCGCGGCGAGATAATCCACGCACGCAAGCGCGCCGGCGATCCCTTCGTGACACGCCGTCCCGGTCATCCACTTCCCCGGAAGGTCGTTGGTCGCCACCCGCAGTTTGTAAGGTTGCAACTCTTCCAGATGCGACCGCTTGCCGTACAGAACCCCCAGATGCGGCCCGAAGAACTTGTACGCCGAGCAAACGAGAAAATCGGTCTCCAGGTCCATCACGTCCACCAGTCCATGGGGCGCGAAGTGAACCGCGTCGACATAGGTCAGGGCACCC
>JAPLOC010000141.1 GCA_026692825.1 Planctomycetota bacterium
CAGCAGCAGACGATCGCCCGAAATCAAGGGAGACGACCCGTAGCCCCAAATGTGCTTGAATGTTCCCAGGTCGCGATGCCAGAGTTCCATTCCCGCGAGGTCATAACAGTACACGCCAGCCGACCCATGCCAGACAACAACTCGACGACCATCCGTCACCGGTGTCGAGCTGCAATAAGGGTTCGTGCGGTGCGTGGGATCTTCGCCGGCGAACGGTACCATCCTCGACCACACGAGCCGTCCCCCATTGCGGTCGTAGCAGTAGAGGCCACGTTCGGTGCTGTCGGCATTGGTTCCCGCGATCCAGACGCGATTCTCGGCGACGATGGGGCTGCCGTTGCCGGGAGCCGGGAGCGCGACCTTCCAGTGAATTCCGCTGGTCGCGTCCCAATTCAGCGGAACACGCGTTTCGTTGCTGACACCATCACCTCTCGGGCCACGAAACGCCGGCCAGTCGTCTGACTGGGCGTTTGCGACAAGTCCCAGAAATCCTCCAAGGGACAACAACAGCAGCCACAAGCGACGCATGGTGGGTCTCGCCACAGACTCGGATGGAAACGGTGTGTCGGGAGTTTACCGCGAGTGGACGGAAAAGAAACGATGGACCGCTTGCAGCACAAGTACGCGTCCAAGATCGAATCCGTTGATTTGAAGCATTCATCGCGGCGCAGCCGCCGTCGCATCCCTCCAGGATGCACTCAATTCCAGGCTACCGACATTTGCTGCTGGGGCCTCGGCACCAATTGTCGCGAAGACGCTCCTGCGGCGTCGCACCCGAAGGCGCAGCCGGCGGTTAGGTCGGTAACCTGCACCTGTCATTTGACGTCACCGTCGCAACCCAAGCCGGCAAGGGGTCGCTCAAAGACTGTCCGATTTTACCCCGTTCGCGGTATCTCCGCCGGGCGATCCGCTCCGCGTCAGCCACAGGGGCGATTGACCTTCATGCGTGTTGGAGGATTACCAGTCGAGATCGTTCGGTTGTCGTCGCGGGGACGACGCGCCCGCGACTTTACCGCGAAAAACCCGCCGGCTGACGCCAGGCGGCTCGCCGGTGGTGGTGCGTTTGCGCCGGTTCAGAACAACTCGGTCAGCACTGTCCCGTCGGCGAGCAGGTCGTACGGGCGGTTCTGATTGTCAAACGCCTGCAGATCCTCGATCCCCATCGCGTGGAACACGGTCTTGGCCACGTCGCCGGGGGTCACCGGTTTGTTCGCCGGATACTCGGCGAAACGATCACTGGAGCCATACACTTGCCCCCCGCGCACACCCCCACCTGCCAGAATGTCAGTCAGGCAATGCGTCCAGTGATCGCGGCCCGCCCCCGTGACGCCACCACTGCGCGGGTCGCCAATTTTCGGTTTGCGTCCCATCTCACTGGTGATGAAGACCAAGGTCTCATCCAGCAGCGATCGGCTGGCGAGATCTTCGATCAGTGCCGAAAAACAGCGGTCAAACTCTGGCAACAGGTCTTCCTTCAAACAGTTGAAGTTGTTGCCGTGCGTGTCCCAGCCTC
>JAPLOC010000142.1 GCA_026692825.1 Planctomycetota bacterium
CCTGACTTCACCCGGCGTCCCCCTGGCCGATACGACACTGCGAGGTTCCGCGGAGGATGTTCAAGTACCTGAAGACGGCGTTCCTCAACCGCTGGAATCTGTTGCTGTTCGGGGGGGGCATGGCGTTCGCCACCCTCAGCGGCCGGCCGGACGTTTTCGGTTCGCTGGTGATGGCCGCCGAACTGGCGTACTTGGGCTTTCTGGGGACCAACGAGACGTTTCAAAACTACGTCAACGTCACGGGTTCACGGGGAAACAGTCAGTCTGACCGCGTTCAGGCACAGCAGGTCAGCAAGAAAATCCTGGGGGAACTCCCCAAAAAGGATGTCGATCGGTTTGACGAAGTTCGGACCCGCTGTGAAGAACTCCGTCGACTCGGCCAGCAGTTGCAAGGCTCGGGTCGCGCGACTCAGCCGGGCGCGCTCGACGAGTTTCAAATCGAAGGACTCGACCGGCTGTTGTGGGTCTACCTCAAAATGCTCTATTCGCGTTATTCCGTCGCGAAGTTTCTCAAGCAGACCAGCCCCAGCGGAATTCAGCGCGATATCGACGAAAGCGAAAGCCGACTGAGGGCGCTCGACGGTCGCCCCGACGATCCCATGATGCAGCGCCGCAAAAAGCTGCTCGAAGAGAATCTGCAGATGTCGAAAAACCGACTGATGAACTACAAAAAGTCGGAAGAGAATTTCGAAATCATGGGACTGGAACTCGAACGACTGGAAAACACGATCCACTCCTTGAGCGAACTGGCGGTCACACGTTCCGAGCCCAAAGCGCTCGCTGACCAGATCGACCAGATGGCCGACAGCATGGTTCAGACCGAGAAAGCGATTGGTGACCTGCAGTTCGCCACGGGTCTGGAGGCGCTGGACGACGCTGTCCCGCAGCTTTTGCGAAGTGATGTGATTTTTGAGAGGTGACGGAAGGGGGCTTACGCCGCCCCGCTCGCCTTGACGGGTTTGAGGATCAGGGTCGATAGGGGGGGGACACAGAGCGACAGACTTTGCGGATGGCCGTGCATGGCGATCGGCTCGGAGTAGACTCCGCCCAGATTACCAACGTTGCTGCCGCCATAAATCGCCGCGTCGCTGTTCAAGACTTCCACGTAATAGCCCGCCTGGGGCACGCCAATGCGGTACCCTTCGCGCGGGACGGGGGTGCAGTTCAGCACCACCACCACAAAGTCATCGCGATTCCGGCCGCAGCGCAGCCAGGCGTAAATGCTGTTGGCCGCGTCGTCGCACGAAATCCAGCGGAATCCATCCCCCACCACATCCAGCTCGAACAGCGCGGGGGTTTCGCGATAGACACGGTTCAAATCGCCGACATACCGCCGTAGCCCGTCGTGAGACGGATGGCCGTACAGCGCCCAGTCGATTTCGTGATCGTGGTTCCACTCGGTCCACTGACCCAGCTCGCCCCCCATGAACAAGAGCTTCTTCCCGGGGGTCGTGTACTGGTAACCGAAAAGCACTCGCAGGTTCGCGAATTTCTGCCAGTAATCCCCTGGCATCTGCGCCAGGAGCGAGCGTTTGCCATGCACCACTTCGTCGTGCGACAGAGGCAGCACGAAATTCTCGGTGAAGGCATAAACCATGCGGAACGAGAGTTCGTTCTGGTGAAATTGCCGATGAATCGGGTCGTGCCTCAAGTACCGCAGGGTGTCATTCATCCACCCCATGTCCCACTTCATGGTGAAGCCCAGACCGCCGGTGTAGACAGGGCGTGAGACTCCGCCCCACGCCGTGGATTCCTCGGCGATCGTCATCACGCCGGGGAATTCCCCTTGCATAATCGTGTTCATGTCCTTGAGAAACTGCACCGCTTCGAGGTTCTCGCGCCCGCCGTAGGGGTTGGGAACCCATTCCCCCGCTTTTCGCGAATAGTCGAGGTACAGCATCGAAGCGACCGCGTCGACCCGCAACCCGTCGACGTGGTAGACGTCGAGCCAGAATCGAGCGCTCGACAGCAGGAAGTTCCGGACTTCGGTCCGGCCATAGTTGAAGACAAGCGTTCCCCAGTCGGGATGGGATCCTTGCCGGGGGTCGGCATGTTCGTAGAGACAGGTTCCGTCGAACTTCGCGAGACCATGCGCGTCGTTGGGGAAGTGGGCCGGCACCCAGTCGACCAGCACCCCGATATCGTGGCGGTGGCAATAGTCGACGAAATACATGAAGTCGTGTGGCGTCCCAAACCGGCTGGTGGGGGCGAAGTAGCCAATGGTCTGATAGCCCCACGATCCGTCGAACGGATACTCGGTGATCGGCAGAAGCTGGATGTGGGTGTAGCCCAACTGCTTGACGTACTCGACCAGCATATGGGCGAGTTCGCGGTAGTTGAAGAACGTGCGACCGTCACGCGGGCGACGCCACGAACCAAGCTGGACTTCGTAAATCGAGACCGGCTGTTCGAGCCAGTTCGTTCGCTCGCGATGCTTCAACCACGCCTGGTCATGCCAGTCGTACCCTGCCAACTGGTAGACGATCGAGGCCGACTTGGGACGGAGTTCGGAATGAAACGCCAGCGGGTCGGCTTTTTGCTCGACCCGGCCATTCGGCTCGCGGACCGAGAATTTATACGCCTGCCCATGCGTGAGGCCGGGAACAAAACCCGACCAGATGCCGGCGTCGGAGGAGTGCAGGGGGTTTTTGCCATGCTCCCACCCGTTGTCGTCGAACACGACCGAGACATCGCGGGCGTTGGGGGCCCAGACTGCACAGCGCGAGCCGGCGACGCCGTCGGCTTCGTCGGGATGCGCGCCGAGC
>JAPLOC010000143.1 GCA_026692825.1 Planctomycetota bacterium
CAGGCTCCGGTCCTTGATTCAATGACGTCGCTGATACTGAACGCCAAGTACGCGGCCGACAGAATCGAATACAGCCGTCGACGCCTTCCCGAACTTCGAAACGCGCGATAGGCGACCAGAACCGCAAAACCCAACCAAAGTGCAGCCTCGAGCAAATTCGCGATAACCGTTAGATCCATCCATCAGCACTCCAGCCCCGAGCCAGATTGTACGCTCGAATCAGCCCACCAAGGCTCTCTTTCGAAAGCGCCGCCCGGGGATCATCGGGGAGTGCCTGGCGAAGCATCCGGGGGGGCAATGTGTCTTCGTCCGGCGTCCACCCCGCGCGAATGTTGAAGCGTTTCTTGTTCGTCACGATACGCCCCGCAGTCTCCCGCAGTTCGTTGCCCGTCACGTCCCAACCGGTAACCAGCCGCAAGATCTCCGCCGACTCGGCAAAAAAATCGGTAAACACGCCGCGCAGAAATTTGCAGAGAATCAACGAATCCATCAGCGCCGCCTTGTCTTCGGTTTCGACGGCCAGATGGGCCGACTCGGGACCGACATTGCAGCGATCGACCGCGGTCGAGAAATCGACTTCGTAGGCCCCCGATCGATTGTGGTCGGCCCCGCGTGAACCGACGGCGAAACCGAGCGCCATCGTCTGCAAACCGCGCGGGTCGTAGCCGGGAATCTCCAGCCCCTTGACCTGCGGAGCGAAATCGATGGAATCGTGACCGATCGCGTGCGCCATGCGTCGACTCCCCTGCGCCAGCAGTTGACCCAGTCCATCGCCCGTGGCAATCGAGTCGAGCGACTGTAAGAGCGACGCCCCGTCGCCGAACTTCAACCACGGTTCATCGAGCAAACCACGTTCGACGCATTCCATGGCGAACGCGATGGTGCCTCCCGCGCTGATCGTATCGAGTCCCAGGTCATCACATAGCCGCGACGCCGCGAGGATCACTTCGGGGTCGTCGATGCCACACAGCGGGCCGAGGGCAAAGAGGTTTTCGTATTCGAGACGGACTGAACCGGTGCCATTCTGGAGCCCGTAGAGATGTTCGCAGCCGATCGTACACGCCATGCAGGAGCTGCGGGTCCGTTCCCGCGCGACACTGATCTGCTCGGGGGAGATCGCCTCCGCGCCGGCGAAGCTCCCCTGCTGGAAGTTGCGGGTGGGGAGAACATGCAGCCGATTGAACGTGAGCAGATTCGACGCGGTTCCCAATTCACGGTACTTGGCGGTCGCCGGCCCGAAGGACTTTTCAGAGAATTTGCGGGCGAGTTCGACGAGAGCGGCCGGTTCCGCCCAGTGGGGACGAACGGTTCCCCGCACCGCGATCGCTTTGATGTTTTTGGACCCCAGGACCGCGCCGCTGCCCCCCCGACCTGCGTGGCGACCGTCGTGCGAAATCGTGGCGAACAAAACCTGCCGTTCCCCTGCGGGGCCGACCGTCGCCGTCTGAAATTCGGATCCCAGATTTTCCCGCAATCGTCGTTCGGTTTCGCGGGTTGAAAGTCCGCGATACCTCTCAGCGGACTCCAGTCGGACGACGCCCTCGTCGATCACTAGAATCGACAGCCGTGGTGCCCGTCCCGTCAGAACGATCGCGTCGTGTCCCGTCTTTTTGCCAGCCAGGGCGAACCCGCTGCTGGCGAGAGAATCGTTGATCCGCCCGGTGAGGGGACTTTTGGAAACAACTGCGAATTTGGCGGACGTCGTCAAGGGGCTGCCGACGAGCGGGCTGAACACAAACGCGATGGAGGCGTCTGGCGATAACGGATCGGTTTCAGCGGCCCCCTCGCGCAGCAACAGTTCGACCCCGAGTCCACTCCCGCCGATTGTCGAGCGGAGCAGCGTCTCATCGAGTGCGACCTGTTCCGAGACACCGGTCGACAGGTAGATTCGAAGCAGACAGCCGTGGTAACCGGGGAGGGGGGAGGCCATCAAGTCAGTGACGTGGATGAAGGATGAAGGATGAAGGATGAAGGATGAANNNNAAGGATGAAGGATGAAGGATGAAGGATGAAGGATGAAGGATGAAGGATGAAGGATGAAGGATGAAGGATGAAGGATGAAGGCGGAGTGGTAACCGGGCAGGGGAGAATTCATCCAGTGGTTCGAAGCGGTGGTGCGTTGATGCGGTGGCGACTTGGCGGGAACGGTTCGCGCCGAAATCACCCCCCCGCATCCAGGGGGAGCAGCAACACCGTGTCTCCGTCGGCGAGGGGGGTGTCGGGCGCGGTCACAAAACGTTTGCCACCCAGGTTCGCCAGAAATCCCGACCGCAACGTCCGCCCGGCAATGCACGACTCGGCTAATGGAGGAAACCGTGCCGCGAGATCCGCCAGCACATCACCCAGACAGTCGCCGACCGCAGTCGTTTGCCCCACCCCAGCCCGCGCCCGGGCGATTCCAAACAACTCAACCACAACCTGCATCGCCGCGCACCGCCTGAGACCTGAATCCGCATCTCTGGTGTGGATGATAAGAGGTCCACGGGAACGCCGAAAGGTACGACCGCCGAAAACCGCTGCGGGGTGTGCAGCTTTTGGGGGCCACGTCACCCGAGGCTCCGGGAGAAGTGGTGCTGTGATCAGTCGCTACGGAATTTGAGTTGCGTTTTCGAGAGGTTGAGAATTTGAAAAACGCTTCAGGTTACGATGGGTTTCCGTATTGAATCGATCCTCAAACGTGTCCCGATTCGCGAACACGAAGGTCAGTCCCAGCCAGGTGTACGAGCGGATCGGCTCGAGGTTGTCGTAGAACTCAAGGGCCGTCCGCCGCAATGCCGGAAGTCGAAACCAGGGAATCCCAGCGAGGTCATGGTGTTCGACATGCAATCCCGCGTTGAAAGTTGTCAGATTCGTCAGCCAGCCGTAATTCGAAGCGGTGGGCTGATAATTCCGCCGACCATGAAAGTGGGAAATGCCGAGTACCCATCCCAGACAGTACGGATGGAGAAAACCGGTAAAGAACACCTGACTGAGGAGCAGGTACAACAGCGGCTTCAACCCGCCAAACCACACCAGCGTTCCATACATCATGAAACTCAGCAATGGATAGATGACCGCCCCGCGAGTGATCTTTTCTTTGACATAACCCGACGCCAGATGTTCGTCGGCAAGGATCGAAAGTGTTGTATTGGTTGGCTCCAAACTCCCCCGGAACAGCGAAGTCCAGACATAAAACAGCAGTCCGACGAAGCTGCGAACCAACTGCATCACCGCCATCACCAGCGCGTAGGGAAAATAGAGGGGTGATTTCTGACGTGTGGCGAGAAAGAAAGAACGGCGGCGTGTGATGAAATCCTTGGTTGCGCTCATGTCATTGTGGTGAACAATGTGTTCGGTCCACCAAGTGTGATGCGCTGATAGAAACATGGGGATCGATGTGACGGTGAACAGGTAGCGGTTCCAGAATCGCGACTTGAAAACTAGGCAGTGGTCGCACTCGTGGGCGAGTTGGAACAATGTGATATTGATGAGCGCGCCGACGCAGTACGACATCATCACCACTCCCCACCAAGGTGCTAGCGAGGCGGTCGCCGCCAACGCCACCTGGAGTGCGGCGGCAAGCAGGCACCACACCGCAGTTGACGGGGCATGTCCGAACAGTTCGCGGATCTCGGGATGGGCTGCGAGCATCTGCCGCGCTCGTTCCCGATGCCAGACAGCATCCGGTTTCTCACTGTCGGGAACGCGGTCGCAAATATCGACCTCAAACCCGGGAAAAACGGGAGCGGCACTACCGACCATCCCAAGTTTCCAGCCCCATTGAAATCCCCCGAGTGGAGTAACGGCCTTCTCGGCTTGGGTGGTCGCCATTTGGGATCCTTTCGGATTCGTCGAGTCGTCGTGGATTCATCGCGTCAACTCAACGGGGCGATGTGCAACGGGGAGTGTAGGTTAAGTCAAGTGGATTGCCCAGTGCGTTCTCAACGGGGCACAACGCGCTGACGTGCCGAAACGGGTGTGACGGGAATGCACCGTCCCCTCGGCAAAAGGGCCGCAATAACGCGGGAAATGAAGAGGATGAACAGGATTCATTCGTTCGCACTCTGCGAGATCGCGCATCGCCGCAGGAGTGTCGTCGCGACAATGAGATTACCCCCCCTCCGGGCTTGCCCTCTTCGCCGCTTTGTACCGCCCAACCTCGTCATCCCGAAAAAAATGCAAAAACAAGCACTGTTCTCTTGAATCCCAAAAAATACTGGAGTATACTGGAACAAATAGTCACACACACAGCGCCGTTCAACCTGACTTTGAGCGAGGTGTCCCATGAAATCATCGTCGATTCCCCCACCGCTTCAGGACCAGACTGGCCGCGACGTACGGTCCGATCCGCCTTCCGGGTCAACACCGCCATCGGCTCAACAACCGCATATCCGCAACTGGAATCTCGACTATGAGTCTCTGCTGGATCCCGACTGGATCTGGTATGGATGGCTCCCTCGGGGGAAGGTGACAGTCTTGGGAACCCCCTCGGGGAGTGATTTCTCCGGGTTGGTCGCCGATCTTGTCGCCCGGGTCACTTTGGGAATCGCGTTTCCCTGTCGGACGCGGCCGACGGATTCGGTGAATTCCCAGCCGGGACCACGGGTGGCCGTCGTGGCCGGTGTTGGCGATCCCCGGCGGGACTTCGGGCGACTGGTCTTGCACGCGGGCGGCAAGCTGGATCGGGTGCAGTTTTCCAGCGGCGTCATCGAACCGGCCGGCCCGGACGGCAACCCGATTGAACGGTCCCTGGCTCTGCCCGCCGACTTCCCTCTGTTACGTCAATGGGTTCTCCATGGAGCCGGTCCTGCCGCCGAGCTAGGGGTGCCGCGTTCGCCACCAGACGATTCAATCGCTTTACTGGTGATCGAAGCGCTTCCGCAGCAGGTCGCGAAATGGCGGGAGGCAGAGATGCGCACGCTGATGGATCAGCTCAACCGCCTCGCGTTCGAACGCCACATGGCGATCCTGCTGGTGACACCGCTCAAGGTGCCGACGACCAAAGTCTCGGCACAACACGTCACGCTGGCGAAAGCGTATGGGAGTTCGATGCTGGTTGAGTCGGCGGCCGCCCTCTGGCACATCGAAAAGAACGCGTCCCACCCCGGTCGCTACGACCTCATTTCCCATAAAGTTTGTCGGAAACCACCCACAATCGGCTTC
>JAPLOC010000144.1 GCA_026692825.1 Planctomycetota bacterium
ACGCGGAGACTCCCGTTCGCCTTGTCGGAGAACGCGATCTCGGCGACGAGCGTAACGGCGAGCGGATAGGCTATTCCTGTGAGGAGGGACAGGATCAGCAAGATGGTGGAGGCAGTGCGGAGTAAGGGGAGCATGTTGGGGGACTCCAGGGAGAGAGTGGGGGATGTTGTTGCGGAAGACCCGACGGCTGACGCCGGTCGGTTCGCCGTGGCGAATTAAGGGGCCACCCATGTGATTACGCCAGACGCAGCGACACAAGAATCATGTCAATGATCTTGATGCCAACGAACGGCACGAGCAGACCGCCCAGACCGTAGATCAGCAGGTTGTCACGTAGCAGCGTCGCCGCTCCGACGGAACGGTATTTGACGCCCCGCAGCGCCAGGGGAATCAGGAACACAATGACCAGCGCGTTGAAGATGACCGCCGAGAGGATGGCGCTGGAGGGGGTCGCCAACCCCATCACGTTGAGCCGCGCCAGTTCCGGGTAGGTCGAGACAAACGCAGCGGGGATGATGGCGAAATACTTGGACACGTCATTGGCGATGCTGAAGGTCGTGAGTGATCCCCGGGTCATCAGAAGTTGCTTACCAATCTCGACAATCTCTATGAGTTTCGTCGGATTGGAATCCAGATCGACCATGTTCCCCGCCTCTTTGGCCGCCTGTGTTCCGCTGTTCATCGCGACGGCGACGTCGGCCTGGGCGAGCGCCGGCGAATCGTTCGTGCCATCACCCGTCATCGCCACCAGTCGACCTCCCGCCTGGTAGTCACGGATCAGTTTCAACTTTGCCTCGGGAGTCGCCTGGGCCAGAAAGTCGTCGACCCCCGCCTCGGCGGCGATGGCCGCCGCCGTCAGCGGGTTGTCCCCCGTGATCATCACCGTCTTGATTCCCATCTTTCGCAGATGGCCGAATCGTTCGCTGATTCCCCCCTTGACGATGTCCTTCAGGTAGATCACCCCCAGTGGCAGATTCCCCTCACACACCACGAGAGGTGTCCCGCCACGCTTCGAGATCGATTCCACCTTGTCGCGCAATTCCCGGCTGAATTGTCCGCCCCGTTCGTGGATGTACGCTTCCACCGCCTCGGCGGCCCCTTTGCGGATCCGGCGATTGTCCACATCGACGCCACTCATGCGGGTTTGAGCCGTGAATGGAATGAACTCCGCCTTGAGC
Organism: Planctomycetota bacterium; assembly: GCA_026692825.1. GTDB lineage: Bacteria > Planctomycetota > Planctomycetia > Planctomycetales > Planctomycetaceae > UBA10511. The sequence continues at coordinate 1,179 of JAPLOC010000144.1, forward strand.
GCCACGAGATCTCTCCCGCGCAGTCCGTACTTCTCCTTCGCGAGCACAACAATACTGCGTCCTTCGGGGGTCTCGTCGGCGAGCGACGAGAGCTGAGCCGCGTCGGCGAGACGCTCGACCGCAATGCCGTCAGCGGGGAGAAACTCCACCGCCTGGCGGTTTCCCAGCGTGATCGTTCCGGTCTTGTCGAGCAGCAGCACATCCACATCGCCGGCCGCCTCGACCGCCCGTCCCGACGTGGCGATCACATTCGCTTGAATCATCCGGTCCATGCCGGCGATCCCGATCGCCGACAACAGCCCGCCGATCGTCGTGGGAATCAGGCAGACCAGCAGCGCAACTACCACCGTCAATGTGATGGGTGTCCCCTGTCCCGCCAGATCCACACCATACCCCGAGTACGGAACCAGCGTCACGCATGCCAGCAGAAAGACAATCGTCATGGCGGCGAGCAGAATGTCGAGTGCGATTTCGTTCGGCGTCTTCTGGCGCTTCGCCCCCTCCACCAGGGCGATCATCCGATCGAGAAACGTCTCGCCGGGGTTGGCCGAGACCCGCACGAGCAACCAGTCCGAGAGGACCGTCGTTCCTCCGGTCACGCTGCTGCGGTCACCGCCACTCTCGCGAATCACCGGGGCGCTCTCCCCCGTGATCGCACTTTCGTTGACCGAGGCGATCCCTTCGATCACTTCGCCGTCGGCGGGAATCATGTCTCCTGCTTCGACCAAAACAACGTCATTCTTGCGGAGCTGTGACGCCGCCACAACTTCGGATTCGGCCACGCGGCACGGGGTCTTCAGTCGTTTCGCCTGGACGTCGCGGCGGGCGGAACGAAGTGTGTCGGCCTGGGCTTTTCCGCGTCCTTCCGCCATCGCCTCGGCGAAGTTGGCGAACAACACGGTGAACGCCAACCAGAAGGCGATCGCCAGCACAAACAGCGGCGATTCTCCCGTTTCGACCAGCAGCGACCGGCCGAACAGAACCAGCGTGAACAACGTGCCGACGTAGACCGTGAACATCACCGGGTTGCGGAGTTGATGCCGGGGATTGAGCTTCAGCAGCGACTCCCACACCGCCCGTTTGACAATCGGGGGATCGAACAGCGGTCGTGATTGTTTTGTCGTCATGGAATGAACCGAATGGGGGGATAGGCTTGAATGCGTGAGGAGCTGGTCGCGATGGACTCGCACAACCCGCTACGGAGCGCTTTGCGCCGTCATCCGCAACTGTTCGACAACCGGTCCCAGCGCCAGCGCGGGAACGAACGTCAAGGCCCCGACGAGCAAGACAATTCCCGCGAGCATTCCCACAAACAATGGCGTGTCGGTCGGCAACATCCCCGCGCTCGCGGGGGTCGATTTTTTGCGGACCAATGAGCCGGCGATCGCCAGCACCGGCATAATCAACGCGTACCGCGCGATGAACATCACGAATCCCAGTGTGAGATTGTAAAACGGCGTATTGACCCCCAGGCCGGCGAAGGCACTGCCGTTGTTGTTGCCAGCGGAAGAGAATGCGTACAGAATCTGGCTGAATCCATGGGGTCCGGGGTTCGAAACCGGTCCCCGACCGGCGTCGATCGAGACCGCCAGCGCGGTCCCCAGCAACACAATCGCCGGGGGGATGAGAATCACAAGTGCCGCCATCTTCATCTCGGCCGCCTCGATCTTCTTTCCCAGATACTCCGGCGTTCGTCCCACCATCAGCCCCGCGATGAACACCGCGAGAATCGCGAACACCAGGAGCCCATACAGTCCACTGCCGACGCCGCCGAAAATCACCTCGCCCAATTGCATCAGCCACAAGGGGACGAGACCACCGATCGGCGTGAATGAGTCATGCATCGCGTTGACACTCCCGTTCGAGGCGGCCGTTGTCGCGGTCGCCCACAACACGGAAGACGAAGCACCAAACCGGGTTTCTTTCCCTTCCAGATTTCCTCCGCTCTGCAGCACGTTGGCCGACTGGTCAACGCCAACGTCCGAGAACTTGGGGTTTCCCGACTGCTCGGCCCAGAGTCCGACCGCCAGGAGTGGAATAAAGATGACCAGCATCGTCGCCAGCAGCGCCCACCCCTGCTTTCGGTCACCCACGAGATCGCCGAAGGTGAAACAGAGCGCCGCGGGAATCAGCAGAATCGCCAGCACCTGGAGAAAGTTGGAGAGCGGATTGGGATTCTCCAGAGGATGGGCCGAGTTGGCACCAAAGAACCCGCCTCCATTGGTGCCAAGCTGCTTGATCGCGATTTGAGAAGCGGCCGGTCCCAGTGGAATCTGTTGTGTGGTGTGGGTCTTCCCCTCGGCATCAACCACCGGTTCCAGCAGTGTGACTTCGGCCGCCGGTGAGAACGACTGCACCACTCCGAGTGAGGTCAGGGCGACCGCCAACACGAACGACAAGGGCAGGAGGATGTACAAGGTGCTGCGCGAGAGATCGACCCAGAAGTTGCCGATCGTCTCGACAGACCTGCGAGTGAATCCGCGAATCAGCGCGACGAGAACGGCCATCCCTGTCGCCGCCGACACGAAGTTCTGCACGGTCAGCCCGAGCAGTTGTGTGAGGTAACTGAGTGTGGATTCCCCACTGTACGCCTGCCAGTTGGTGTTCGTGGCGAAGCTGATGGCGGTGTTCAATGCCAGATCGTCCGGGGGCACGGCTGCCACGGTGGCGAATATGGCATCGGGAGCGCTGATCCGCGCGGCGGAGGGGCAAGATCCTCGCCCGAATTTTGAGAACGCCGAGCAGGAAGTCGAGCCAGGTTTGACGGCCGGCGTAGACATCGGCCATATAGGCTCCCAGCGGTTTCGCCAGCGCCAGCAGCACCCCGAAGAACACGCCGATTTCGACCGCATTCGCGATATTCATGAGAACCGCTCCGGCGCGAGCGTCGCGCACAGCAAGTAGGCGAACAACCCGCACGCGAGCAGCGTCGCCAGGAGATAGACAGGGTCCATAGGGCACACCGTGGTTGAGACAGATCACGCACCAGACCGCCGACTGTGGCGGCGCGGTTCTGTGTTCCTGAATTCAACGATATCCCGGTCGCTGTAAAATGGGGGTATGAAGTTTCGAGCGGAGCGTAAAAAATGTGTAAGTGCGGAGCGTGCATGGAGAATTGGCGGGACGCCCGCGGCTCAGGCACGGGCCATGGTCGAAATTCCCTCGATCACTGGTTCGCACCGGAAAAAATGGGTGGAAATGAATTTCGATCGCGACGGCATGAACTTTGCCACAAAGTTTTACCGCTCGACGGTCCTGCTGCGAATGCCGGCAGAACTGAAACGTCACACCCACGAATTTCGCCACGAGAAATCTCATCATGAATGCGCCGACTCACCGGTTGAGTACGGTTTTGCGGAACGCGGCCAACCTGCTCGCTTTGGGAAGCGTGATTGGCGGCCTGCTGGGGATCATCGAAGGGGGTTTCAGCGCGATGATCACGGGCGAGCGGTGGCAGGTGGTCACCGTCGGCGGCTGGGGGGCGTTGTGCGGGATGGCTGCCTTGGGGCTGCTGGCGACCGTGGGACTCGTCATCAGCTCAAACGACGAAGAGTGATGCCAGTCATCCAGTCCCAGCGGTGACAGCGTCCAGGCAACGCGCTCGGGACTGCCACCGTGCATCGAGCGAATCGGGCTTCTGTTCAATGGGCGTTTTCGTATAGGATTGCCGCGCCCCGGCGACCCGATTGGAACCGATTCCTCGTTCGACTGAAACATGCCCAATACGATCACTCTCATTCTTGGTGGTGGCAAGGGAACGCGGTTGTTCCCCCTGACGAAGGACCGTTCGAAGCCCGCCGTTCCGCTGGCCGGCAAGTACCGCCTGATTGACATTCCGATCTCCAACTGCCTCAACAGCGGGCTGAATCGGATCTATGTGCTGACGCAGTTCAACTCGGTCAGCCTGAATCGCCACATCAACCAGGCGTACAAGTTGTATCTGTTC
>JAPLOC010000145.1 GCA_026692825.1 Planctomycetota bacterium
GATGATGTTGATGCAGCAACAACGTTGAAAGGCACATGCCACAGCCCCAACTCCACAACACCCACTTGCCTGTTCGCCCCGCGTGCCGCGCGTAAACATCGACGCAGGCCACCCCCCAGGTGACATGCAGCGAGGGACACGAATTGAACCGCAGATTCGCCTGGTCGGCCATTTCATACAGCCCCCGCCAGATTCCCAGTTGTGTCATGTCGGGGGGTGAAAACCCCGGCTCAAACGGAATCACCAGAAAGAACAGACCCGCGACAAGCGTCATCACAAACCAGACCAGCGCCAGGGCGTTCATTTCCGGTCGCGTCCGCAACACGAAGGGAGCCACGAGATAGGCCAAATGGAGAGAGTTGTAAAACACCGCCATCGCGGGAACGAACGGTATCGCCAACTCCGCCGGGTGGTACAGTGGAACCCGATAGTCGTGCAGTCCCGTCAGATAATCGGCGCCGGCGTACACGCCGACAAACCAGACGCCGCTGGGGATCCCCAGCACGATCAGCGCATACGCGAAATTCGCGGACCCTGGCCACCCCCAGAATCTGGTACGCTGGTCATTCATCGAATTCGACTCTCCTGACAAAGTCCTGCGGGATTCCACGCGATCGCAGCATACTCTCCCTCCACGACACTTCCCAAGCCCCCTGGCCAAACTTCGACTCCGTAGATGTCAACCCGGTCTGACATGCTGAATCGTGGCGGAACTCCGCTTTCGATCGCGCTGATATCCCCCAAGGGGCCGCTCTATCGGCATCGGGGGGGGATTTTTGGCAAGTCGTTGCGTTACATGCCACTCACGCTCCCCACGCTCGCCGCGCTGGTTCCGCAAGAATTGAAGGCCGACGTCCGCTGTTTTGACGAGGGGATCGCCGACATTCCCGGGGATCTGTCGGCAGACATCGTGGGGCTGACCGTCATCACAGGCACGGCCCCCCGCGCCTACGCGCTCGCCAACCGGTTTCGGGAACGTGGGGCCACGGTGGTTTTGGGCGGGCCGCACGTGACACTGCTCCCCGACGAAGCGCAACAGCATGCCGACAGCATTGTCGTGGGGTATGCGGAAGAGGAGTGGCCGCGACTGTTGAGAGACTTCGTCGCCGGGACGTTGCGTCCGCGGTACCAGCAAAGCCCCGATTTCATCTTGTCGGGGCGACCGCTCCCCGATCGATCGGTCCTGCCGGAACGACGGTATCTGACGGCCGATGTCTTCGAAGCGACGCGTGGCTGCGTCCACAATTGTTCGTTTTGCGTGGTTCCCGCCGCCTGGGGACGCAAGCCGTGGCAAAAGCCGGTCGACGCGGTGGTCGAGGATCTGGTCCGCCGCAAGGCCCGCCGGGCGATTTTTATCGACCTCAATCTCATCGCCGACAAACCCTACGCCGCCCGGTTGTTCGAGGCACTGGTGCCACTCAAGATCCATTGGTTCGGGCTGGCGACGACATTGCTGTGCGACGATCTGCCGCTCCTCGATCTGGCGGCGGCGAGCGGTTGCCGGGGGTTGTTAATGGGGTTGGAGTCGATTTCCGACGCGGCACTGAAGGGATCGCACAAGGCGTTCAACAACCCGGCGGACTATCCCCGCATCGTTCGCGAGTTGCACAAACGGCGGATCGCACTTCAGGGATGCTTTGTGTTTGGTCTCGATGACGACACTCCCGAGGTCTTCCAGAAGACGGCGGATTTCGCGGTCGAAAGTGGCATCGATCTGCCGCGGTTCGCGATTGTCACCCCATTTCCGGGGACCGGGCTTTACAAGGAACTCGCCGCCCAGAACCGTATCTTCACCCGCAATTGGGAGTTGTACGACGGGCAGCATGTCGTGTTTCACCCCGCGCAGATGACCGTCGACGAGCTGCAGCAAGGGACCGAGCGCGCCTGGAAACACGCGTACTCCTGGGGGAACATCTTTCGCAGACTGCGGCAGTCTCCCACGCCGTGGCCGCTCGCGCTTACCACCAATTGGGGCTACCGGCATTACGCCTATCGACTGAATCGTTTTTACACGTGTGATGTTCCGTTGCCGGCGGGTGGCCCGGGACCGTTCCCAGCGCCGCTGACTTGCGACGCCCCACCCGCGACGCGGAGCGTTGGGTGTGGCTCCGCCGCAGACGAAGTCTTGGTGTCGTTGGGGACACCCGATCCATGAGCAGCCGCCGGCCGTTTCGGTTGACGATCGTGCATCCCTGTGTCGGTCGACCGCGGGGGATGAAGCACTACATCCGGACCTGGCAGATGGAATGCCTCCCCGCCGCGATGATCGCCGCTCTGACGCCCGCCGACGTCGAAAAAAAGTTCTACGACGACCGCCTGGAGTCGATTCCGTACGACGAGCCGACCGATCTGGTGGCGATCAGCGTGGAAACCTACACGGCGAAGCGGGCGTATCAAATCGCCAGCGAGTACCGCCGGCGCGGCGTTCCTGTCGTGATGGGGGGCTTCCACGCCACATTGTGCCCCGACGAAGTCCAGATCTACGCCGACACACTGGTGATCGGCGAGGCCGAGGGGGTCTTCGAACAAGTGATCGACGACTACCGCCACGGCACCCCGAAATCGACCTATCACAGCGAGTCGCGACCCGTTCTGAAAACGACTCCCGACCGGTCGATTTTTCAGGGCAAGCGCTATCTGCCAATTCGTCTGGTGGAATTCGCGCGGGGGTGCCGGTTTCGGTGCGATTTCTGCGCGATCCAATCGTTCTTCAACGCGACGCACAGCCATCGACCTGTCGACTGCGTTCTGGAGGAAATCGCCCGGGTCCGTCGTCCCGGTCAGATGGTGTTCTTTATCGATGACAATCTCACCTCGGGCCTGAACGAGGCGCGGGAACTGATGGAGGCGCTGATCCCGCTCAAGTTGCGCTGGGTCAGTCAGACGGCGATCAATGTCGCTCACGACGAAGACACGCTCGATCTGATGCGCCGCAGTGGTTGCCAGGGTGTGCTGATCGGTTTCGAATCGCTGCACGCCGAGAGCCTCAAACAGATGAACAAGTCGTTCAACCTGATGGCTGGCGGGCCGGCCAAAGCGCTCGCGAACATGGCGAAGCACAAGCTGTCGGTGTATGGCACCTTCATCTTTGGCTACGACCACGACACCCCCCACTCGATCGCCGAGACGGTCGACTTCGCGATTGACCATGGTCTGTTCATCGCGGCGTTCAATCACATCACTCCCTTCCCGGGGACGCCGTTGTATCAGCGAATGCAGGCGGAGAACCGACTGCTGTACGACGCGTGGTGGTTGGATGACCGATACCGGTACAACATGATTCCGTTCCAACCCCGCAGCATGTCGCCCGAGGAATTGTCGCGGGAATGTCTGGGGGCGCGGCGGCGGTTTTACAGTTGGTCCAGCATCGCCCGCAGGGGATTCGCGCGAGTCAACCGCCGCACTCCCTACCTGCTTTGGAATCACCTGGTGATCAATGCGATGCACCACTGGGATGTCGACAGCCGTAGCGGCCTGCCTCTGGGAGATGAGTCGTGGACGGGGGACTTGCTGCCCGCGCGGCGGTCGAACTGACCCGGTCGGGGCGATTTGTGTTTCAGCTCGCGGGAATGGAAGACGAAGCCGACCTGCGTGCGCTGGTCCGCGACACGCCGTTGGGGGGAGCGATCGAAACGACGCTGCGGCGGGAGCCGAATTACTTCGACGGAGCGACGGTGGAGGGGCCGCTGCATCAGGTTCTAGCAGTGCGAGATGGCGCTGGCGGTCCGATCTTCGGCATGGCGACCCGCAGCGTGCGGCCGCGATTTGTCGACGGCCAGCCAACGCCCGTGGGCTATCTGGGAGGGCTCAGGCTTCGGCCAGACATTCGCAAAGGGCTCGTGTTGGCGCGGGGGTTTCAAGCGTTGCGCACGCTGCATGCGGATGGCCAAACCGACTTCTACTTGACGACCGTGACCGAGGGGAATGTCGCCGCGATCGAGTCTCTCACATCAGGGCGCGCGGGCTTGCCCCACTACCATCCGTTGGGCCGCTATATGACGTTCATGCTCCCCGCAACGTCGTGGTTCGGTTCGCGCAATGATCGCACTTTGCGGGTGCGCAGTTTGACCACTTCCGACCTGCCCGAACTGGTCGACTTCCTCAACGCACAGGGACGTTCTCGGGTGTTTTTTCCTTGTCTGAGTGAGTCTGATTTTTGCGGAGCGGAGGCGACCTATCGGGATCTTGCTCCCGAACAGATTGTGGCAGCCTGGCGTGGCCGCCGTCTGGTGGGATGTCTCGCGGCCTGGGATCAGTCGCGCTACAAGCAGTCGGTCGTGGAGCGGTACCACGGTGTCTGGAAATGGAGTCGCCACGTCTACAATGGATTCGCGCGATTCGCCCGTTGGCCCCGTTTCCCACCCCCTGGCGGCCAATTGCGGCATGTGACACTCGCTCTGCCGGTCGTGGGTGAGGGGGACGATGCCGTCTGGTGGTCGTTACTCGCGGCGGTCCGTGACCTGCCGGTCGCGCGGCAGAGCGAATGTCTGGCGCTGGGGCTGTTCGAGCGCGATCCGCTCGTGCGTCTCGCCCGGGCGTCCGCGATCTATTGCTATGTGACACGTCTATTCGTCGTGAGTTGGGACCATTCGCGGGTTCAACCTCAGCGGTTCGATGGCCGCAACGTCTGTTTGGAATTAGGCTGTCTGTGAGACCGCACGCATGACACTCGCCGCCCGCATCATTCCACCTGCCGCCCTTTCCTCCGCCGACCGCGACGCGATGTACGCGTTGATGGACCGGCACTACGAAAACATGCGCCGGCCGCGGTTTGAAGCCGACCTTGCAGAGAAAGATTGGGTCATACTTCTGGTAGATGATCAGACCGGGTTGGTCTGCGGTTTTTCGACGCAGAGGCTGATCACGGTCGCGGTCAACGGTCGGCCGGTCCGCTGTGTCTTCTCGGGGGACACGA
>JAPLOC010000146.1 GCA_026692825.1 Planctomycetota bacterium
CAATTGACGGATCACCACCGCCAGCGATTGTCCCTCAATGAGCTGCATCGCGTAGAAATGCACCCCGCGATCGCATCCCACGGCGTAAATCGGAACGATGTTCGTGTGATGCAGCAGCGCCGCCGCCTGCGCCTCGTTTTTGAACCGTTGAAGCTGCCGCGCGTCAAACGTCGCCGCGAACGGCAACACCTTGAGCGCGACGCGCCGCCCCAACGACTGCTGCACCGCCTCATACACCACCCCCATCCCGCCACGGGCGATCTCCCGGACGATGAGGAAATCTCCCAACGCCCGAGGGGGGGCTTCCGGACTCCGTGGACCCGGCGCGGTCAGAGAGGGAAACGACCGGCTTTGCGACCCCGACAATCCCCCGCGAACCATTTCCAGCCCGTCGAGACAGTCGCGTACGGCGGTTGCGAGTTCGGGATATCGCGCCAAAAAACGCTCTCGGGACGGTGCGCGTCCCTGTTCCAGTTCGTTGAGGTATTCCTGCACCACCTCCAGCACCCGCGGATCGTCCAGCGGTTCCCCAAACTGGTTGATTTCGCTCGCCGGGTCAATCGTCGTTCGGCTGTCGTCAATCCCCTTCATGACACTTCCTCCATCATCCGCCTCAGACTCGCCAACGCCCGCACCCACAGCTTCTGCACACTGTCGACCGATCGTTCCATCCGCTCGGCCACCTGAGGGAAGGTCAATTCCTCAAGGTGCCTCAGGATGACCACTTCGCGATAGTCGCGCGGCAGCCGATCGAGCGCCTCCGCCAGAATCACTCCCCGTTCCCGACGCTGGGCCGACTGACTGGGGGAACTTTGTTGCGACCACAATCCCCGGTCGAGCAGCACCGACGATTGATCGACATTGATTTCCAGCGGCTGTTCCCGCCGCAGGTCGCGTCCCTGCGTGGTAATGTAATGTCGCACCAGGTTCGACACCCGGGCCGACAGAATGCTCCTTAGCCAGGCGGCGAATTCCGCCTCGCTGTCACCCCGGAAGTGCGAGAAATTGCGGTACGCCTCCAGGAACGTCTCCTGGACGACGTCGGCGGTATCGACTTTGGCCTGCAACCGCTTGCCGATCTCGACACGGGCAAGCAGCTCCAGGTACGGACGGAAGCTCTCAAGCAGCGTCCCTTTGGCGCTCTCTTCACCCCGTTTGGCCTGCCGGAGCAGATCGATCGGCAACGTCGGCATTGTGGAAACAGCGAGGAATTTGACAACGGGCGGCGCATTCGCCCGAAATCATCCAGGCGGTCACCCCGAGTATCATAGTCGCCGAGCGGGGGGAATTGACGCCGAGAATGGTGCAGGGCGGTTGTTCAGTTTCCTACGGAGCCGATGCGGGCGAAGTGGAACAGGTCGTCGGCGAGGCCGTCGGCACCTTTGGCACCGGTGATGTTGTCGTAGTCATCGGTGGCGTCGATCGGGAACGCCTGCACATTGCCGGTCTGGGGGAAGACGGTGAGAACCATCTTTTCCCCGCGATTGCGTTTGTCGATCGGGCTGAGGGGCATCCGGGGATCGTCCGGCTTGCCGTCGGGAATGTGCCGGCCGGTGGAATTGTCGTAGGCGTCGGCGGCATCCGGGGTAATCGCGTCGGTCAAGTCGTTGATCAGAAAGTGAATCGGCCCGGTGGCGGAAATCGCCCCGGTGACCCCTCCCCGGGGGGAGAACATGATATCAATGGCGGGAACGGGGTCGTTCGTGGACTTGGGAATCGCCAGGGTCTTCGCCGAGTCGCTGCTCCACTTCAGATCGATGACGATCCCGCTGGTGAGGGTGATGGGTTGGCTGAAGGGGAGGGTTTCGTTGCCGAGTTGGAGGTCGAGGGTGGCAAAACCCGAAGGCCATTCCGAAGCGACCACTGCAGGAAACGCTACATTGTAGTCTGGTACTGGTGTTGCGAGTCGCATCACATAGTAATTCCCGATCTTTGTGACCATTTTAGTGTCGCCATTGATCACGGGTCGAATTTTGTACCAATTTCCCGTCGCTCCAGAAGGGATCCGAACTCGGGACGAATTCATGTCGATTAAACCGCTCTGTTCCCACAAATTCCATTGCGAAAAGACAAATTGCCAGTCGGCGCTACGACATCGCGCCGCCGCATTTCCAAGGGGCTTGATGAGTCTCCAAAGGTTTGAATCGGCAACGGGCGGATGTACTCAAACCCAGTCACCAGTGTGAAGTCGTTCGGATCGCGGGTGAGACGGATTCCACGCTGCTCTTTGGCGTAGATCGCGCGATCGCGAGCCCCCAGGAATGCTGACTGGGCGGTTCGGGCGGTCGAGCGCATTCTGTCCGTACCGCGCGTGTTCGCCACCGCGACCACCACCAGCGTGGTCAACAGGACCAGAATCCCGATCACCACCAGCATTTCCACCAGCGTAAAACCGCGTCGGTCGCCACGCATGGCGCACCTCTTTCGATCAAGCGACTGAACTCAACGGACGGGAACCACCGCGCAGGAATCTCCCGGCTGACTCATTATGACGCCGTCGCCGCCGCGCCGGCAAGTGGGCAATCGCCGTAGGACGGGTCTCTGACTCCTCCGAGGCCCGAAATTGGCCCCCAAAATCCCCGACCGCCGGCGGCAGGTGGAGTTAGGTTTTCAAGGGATTGCCAATGCGTTCCATGAATCCGGAACGGCCGCCACGGCAGTGTCGCCGAGACCTTCCCGTGTGACAGGATTCCTTGAATGCGCGGGGGGAACACGCTTTCCACCAGCTCAAGTTGGTTCCTGTCCAAGATCAAATCCGTCGATCCGCGAATCGTCGCTTGGAAGACCATTGGTGACCCCGGCAGGGGTCAAATCGATTAGCCCCGGG
>JAPLOC010000147.1:0-8177 GCA_026692825.1 Planctomycetota bacterium
AGCTGTCGCGTCCGCTCTTCCTTCGATCTCCCAGCGGACTCGATTCCACACAACAACACCCGCAGGATGCTCCCGGTGCGAAGTTTGTCTTCGATTCTCCTGCTGACGGCCGCACTGGCTGGCTGTTCAAGCCGTCCCGTGAGACTGCCGCCCGTTGCACAGGCTGTGGAGTTGACGGAGGAGAGTCAGCCGCCAGCCCCGTCACGCAAAGTCGTAACTCCCGCCTCCGCGGATTCAAGCGACACCCGGCGAGATCGATCGGTCGTACTCGCGGCGGCGTTGGAGTCGGACCGAACCGAACAAGTTCCTCCTGATCCGGATTCCAATCGGTTGCAGGTCGTCCCCAGTCTGCCCGATGACGAAGGGCTGCCCAACAATCAGGCCGAGGGCTCGTTGCAGCTCGACGACGTGATCGAGTCGGTCTACCGCGCGTATCCGTTACTTGAGGCGGCGCTACGGCAGCGCGATGTCGCGGCGGGCGATCAGATGGCGGCGGCTGGGGCGTTCCCTATCGGATTGGCAGAGGGGGAGTGTTCGAACCGTGGTACCTCGAACGACAGACCAACGACGCTGGTGAATTCAAAGCGGGGTTGTCGGTTCCCTTCTCTCGAAATCGAACCATTGACGAACGCCGGGCCAACGTCTGGAAAACAACCTACGGTCGGCAGCTCGTGGAGTTCGAGATTCAGGCGGAACTGATCGATTTCGTCCAGCACGCTTCGTATGCTTATTGGGACTGGGTCGCCGCCGGTGAGCGATATCGCATCGCCTCCACACTGTTGGATCTGGCGGCAAAACGCAACGATGGCATTGCCCGACAGGTCGAATTGGGCGACAAGGATCCGCCAATTCTGCAGGACAATCGCCGACTGATCGTTTCCCGGGAAGCGAAAAAGATTGAGGCGGGCCGCAAGGTTCAAGACGGGGCAGCCAAACTGTCGCTCTACTACCGGGATGTTTCCGGGAAACCGCTGCTTGCCTCTCCCGACGCGCTGCCCGAGTTTCCGGCACCAGGCCCGGTCGTTCCGGAACAAGTCGATGCCGACATCCAAATGGCGGTTGAACGTCGCCCGGAACTGCGGGTACTGGATCTGATGCACCAGCAGCTCGAAGTCGACTATGCCCAGGCGCATAACGAATTTCGCCCGGCCATCGACGGGTTCCTGGCGGGGGCTCAGGACATGGGGCTGCCAACCAGCAAGAAGCAAGACAAGTCGCAATTCGAACTCGAGGCGGGACTGGTTGTTGACGTGGCGCTGCAACGGCGGAAATCACGGGGCAAGATGGGGGCCGTGCAGGGGAAGCTTGCGCAGGTGAGCGCCAAACGGCGAATCACCCAGGACAAAATCGCGGTCGAAATGCAGCAGGCGTATATCGCACTGGTCGCCGCCCGGGACCGGGTTTCCCGCGCACGGGAGTCGCAGCAACTGGCTGACCAGATGGCGGCGATCGAACGTCGCAAATTCGAATTGGGAGATACCGATCTGCTCTCGGTCAATTTGCGCGAACAGCAGGCGGCCGAGGCAGCCGACACGTTGATTGACACGCTGCTGGAAGCGTTTCGGGCGCAGGCCGACTATCGAGCCGCCTTGGCACTCGACGAAGCGCCTCCCGGTCCCTGAAACAGTTTGTTGCGAGCCGCCTCGGAAATGGCGACGACCGCCGGGTGTTTCAACTTTCGCTCAACCGTGATCGCGTAATAGCGCTCCTGGATTTCGTCGAGTCGTCCCACGACCTCGACGCCAAACTGGCCGCAAATCTCGGGTTCGATCACGGTGGATCCGACGAACAGGCCCACCCCACCCTGTCCGAACGCCTTCATCAAGGCACTGTCGTCGAACTCGGCCTTCAGGTCGGGGCGAATTCCCCGACTGTTGAACCACTGGTCGAGTGAACGGCGCATCGCGGAATTTCCAGAGGGCAACAAGAAAGGGGCCGAATGCAGGCTCTGGGGAAATCCCTTTTTGAAACGGGCGGCGAGTTCGGTCGTTCCAAAAACGGAAACACCAGACTCCCCGAGCAGGTGGTTGTACGAGCGAACCTTGACCGTCGGCGGTGCCGGCGAATCGCACAGAATCAAGTCCAGCCCCTGCACAGCCAGCTCCGCGAGTAATCGATCGGGCTTGTCTTCGAGGCAGACGAGGTGTGTCGGATCCGGCTGCTGCAATGCCGGCTCCAGCAGTTTATAGGCGATCAACTTGGGGACCACGTCGGCAATCCCCACGTGCAACCGTCGCGGACTTCCCGAGGCGCTTCCCTTCACTACATCCTGCAACTCGCGGCCGATCGCGAAAATCTCGTCGGCGTACCGGTACACCGTCTGGCCCATCTCCGTGAGAGCCAGATTGCGTCCGACCTTCTTGAACAGCTTCTGACCAAGCGATTTTTCCAGCTTATGCCACTGGGCACTGATCGTCGGCTGCGCCAGCAACAGGCGCTCACCCGCCCGGGCCACACTCCCCTCGCGGGCGACCATCCAGAAGTACAGCAGGTGGTGGTAATTGAGCCATTCCATCCCACTATCATACCCAACAGGATATCTATGAATCAAATCGATACTTTCTATTTGTTGATATGTTTTTCCGAAGGCTCAAAAAGCGGGAAGCGGTTATTCCTGGATCCCCCTGGGGGTTTACCGCGACAAAACCGGCGAATGTTCGAAGTGATTTTCGCTCGCGACGGCAGCCGGCTTGGACTTCGATGGACCGGGGGGAACGTGGTAGTACTCGAGAACCCGCCGCAGCAGATGACCGGCCGCCGGGGCCGCGACCGAGCCGCCAAAGTGTTCGCCGTTGACCGTCACCGAGGGTTCATCGACCGATACCAGCACAATCGCGCGAGGTTTGTCCGCCGGTGCCCCGCAGACAAACGACGAGACGTGCAGCGCGCGGGAGTACTGCCCGGTTTGAGGGTCCACCTTCTGGGCAGTTCCCGTTTTGCCAAACACGTCGTATCCCGGGATCGCCGCCTTCTTCCCGGTCCCCTTTGAGACGACGTCAACCAGCGGTCCCCGCCGTAACCATTCGGCGGTTTCTGAAGGTATGACCTGGGTGACAACGGGAGCCGGACGCGAAGATTCCGGCCCATGCTGAATGATGTGGGGCGACACCAGCCGGCCACCATTCGCAAACACCGCGAACGCCGTCGCCATTTGCAGCGGGGTCGCGGTCAGTTCCTGTCCCATTGGAACGGAGCCGGTTGAGTAGCGGGTCCACTTCCTCAATGGCCAGACGAGTCCGGTGGATTCACCCGGGAGTTCGATCCCGGTCCGTCTGCCGAATCCAAACGCCATGGCCGCGTCGTACAACCGGGCGTTGGTCAACCGTTCGCCAATCTTCGCCATCCCGATGTTGCTCGACTTCGCGAGAATGTCGGCGACACTCAATGGTCCATAGCGATGATGATCGTGCAGGACGCGTCCTCCCATGCGCCATTCGCCGTTCTCACAGTGAAAGACCTCGTCTTTGGTGATCAGTCCATGATCAATCGCCCAGGCGACCACCACCGGTTTGAAGGTGGACCCCGGCTCGTACTGGTCGTTGATCGCCCGGTTGGTCCAGCCGTCGGGAGGAGCCAGTTCCGGATGTTCAGGGTTGTAAGTGGGCCGAGACGCCATCGCCAGGATGTCGCCGTTTTCGGGATCGAGGACCAGCGCGCAGGCGGTTTTCGGCTTCCATTCCGCCAGAACCTCATCGCTCGGCATGCAGTTGCAAATAGGCATCGAGTGTGAGCGTCACGTTTTCGCCGTGTCGGACAGGATGCCCGGCGTCGGTCAACACCTGCAGAACGTGACCACGGGCATCTTGCAGCAGCTCGCGCTGGCCCGCTTTACCGCGCAGCAGCGCGTCCCGGGACGCCTCAATGCCTCCCCGTCCGTTGCCGTCAAGATCGCGCAGGCCGACCACTTGCGGCGCGCAACCGGGTTGTGGATAGAACCGACGATATTCGGTCCGAAACCCCCAACTGTCGGTTGGCAACTTGAGTGTCCGTACCTGATTCGCCTCTTCGTCGCTGATGCGGCGTTTGACCCACAGAAACCCCTTGTCCGAGTTTGCCTCGATGCGCTGCCGCAATGTGGTGGGATTCAGTTGCAGGATGTTCGCCAGCGCGTCGGCGGTCTCGCGCGGTTGTTTCAGCTTCTTGGGGGCGATGAACAGACTGCGGACTTCAATCGACGTTGCCAGAAGTCGCCCCTTGCGGTCGACAATATCCCCCGGACGCGGAAGCACCTCTTCGCGCACCACCCGCTGTCGACTCGCCATCCGCTGCAGCTCGGCACCATTCGTCAGGTGCAGCGAAGTCAGCCGGGCGATCAGAATTCCGAACAGTCCGAAAATGACGAATGCGCCAGCCGCAGCCCGACGGCGCGTGGCATTTGGCCCCAGAGAGTGCGCGATCGGTTCCTGGTCCCGCATGAGGACTACCGTGAGGAACCGGGCTTCAACTCGGCCGGCGGAGAATCGGTCGATTCCACCTGATCGAGAATGCGGGCGGGAGCCCCCAGACGCTGCGCCCGCAGACGGACCTGTGCGTATTCCCGCTTGAGGACCTGCGCCCGGCGATGTTGCAGGCTGATTTGCCGCGAGAGTTCCCGGTTTTGTTTCTCCAGCCGGGTGCCGGTGATCGCGATGATCACAACCAGCAGCAGTGCGCAGAGGAACCTACCGAGCATGATCGCGCCAGAGCGGCCAAAGTCCGAACGGGGCCGGCTCAAGTCGCCGGCGTTGCTGTTCGGACTATCGGATCCGTTCGGCGCGAGACAACACACCAACCCGGCTGGCATCGGTCGGAAGCCTTAAAACGGTCCCCACGCGCAGTCGATCCGGATCGGCCAGTCGATCCTGATTCAACTGGTACAACTCTTGCGACCGGGATGATTTGCCCAGGTGTTGCTGGGCAATCGACGACAGCGTATCACCATCGCCAACACGGAACATCGGTTCGCCCGATCGACTGTAGTGAAAGCCCGCACCGCCAGCGGCGGTCAACGGCCGGTCACCGTCGACGTCTTTGGAAACCTCTGACCGCAACTCGCGACCCCCGACCCGTCGGGCGGGGCTCTGCGACGCAACACCATACTTGGGATGGTCGTCAAACCCGGCCTCGGCAACATGCTCGGCAGGAGCGGACCGACCCCCACCGGGAATGTACTTGGCGTATTTCGCGACCAGGTCGGCCTCCGCAGGCGTCTCAAGTTCCACGCCGGGGCGAAGTTGTTCGGGTTCGGCGACCCGCGGCCGATTGTGTTCGGCGAGCGCCTGGAAGTAGCGCGGGGTTCCGTAGACTTTCTTCGAGATGCTCCAGTACGTGTCGCTGGGTTCCACCCGATACGAGCCCGCGACATGATCAACGTCCGCCGGGTGCGACCGGTCGATTCCACGAGGACTCGATTTGGGCGCAGGGGCGACGGGCTGATGCGACACGACGCTCTTGCCACGTGGGGTGATCGCGACCCGGTTGGGATCGCGGGAATTGCGTCCTCCCTGGGTTGAATGATCCAATTCGTGAGGAGGGCCTGAGTCCGTGTCTTCTGACGCGACGTCGGCGGGTTTTAGCACGGTGGTCCGGCTCATGGCACGGCGCTCTCGGGGATCGACGGCGACGTATCCATCGACGGTTTCGTCATCGGAGTCCGAATTCGTCGCTGACTCGGCGAGACCTGCGGGGACCGCTTCTCCACGCGATCGACCGCCACGCGGGGTCGCGAGTTCCACACGCGAATTGTGGGTGCCCCCAATCGCGCTGCCACCACTTCTCGGTGCCCGGTTGATCCGCAACGGCGGGGGATCATCGGAATCCGCGATCTTCAAGGGAGGAGGCGATTCGGTATCCTCCGTCTCGTCGATCTCGTTCGCGGTCGACAAACGACGACGGGGAGAATTGAGCGATGGCTGTTCGACTTCTTCCTCAACCGCTTCGTCGGTCTCGTCAGCAGGTTCCTCCTGCACGGGAGCCCGGCGGGCGAGTTCGGCGCGTCGACGCAGCGCCGGAGTCTCTTCTTCGAATTCGGTTTCGTCGGGTTCGGACTGCGCGGGGGGGGCTTCCGGTTCCTCACTTTCGTCGTCGCCATTGGCGAGACTGTCAAAATCGTCCGTGGTCGAGGGCACTCGGACGGTTCGTCCTCCGTTGAATCCACTGCGCGCGCCGGCGGGAACCGAGGCAGCGACCCGGCGGATCGGTTGCTTTGAGGGGAGTTCTTCCCGCTCGAGTTCGTCGTCGGTTTCATCCGCTTCGACGGGCATTCGCGTCGGACGCCGGGCACCGCTCGAAGGCGGAGTCCGGGCGACCAGCGGTGTTTTGCGGGCGTCGAGCATTTCGAGTTCGTCGTCTACCTCGGTCGACGATACCTCGCTGGTATCGGCGGACTCGTCGTCGGCCGACTCTTCGTCGCTCGCCAATTCCTGTTCGCCATTGGCTGTCAGCAGGGGCGAGTAGTTGCGCCACAGCAAGGCGCCGGCGGTGCAGGTGAGCGCCAGCACCACGCCAATCGCCATCGTCTTGGCCCACGACCGGGACGGTTCGGGAGACGCGAGTCCCCAGTCGGCGGGGGGGCTGGTCGAGGGAGTCTGCGGTGGAGGCGTTACCGGCCGGCCGGGTGCGCGGTCGAGGGCTGGAGGGCGGGGGGCTTCTTTCTCGCGGCGCGGAGCAGTGCTGTCCGCGAGCGGGGGTTGAGGCGTTGTTCTGCGGGGGATGCCGCCAGGGGTTTCGAAAGCACCGCCTGCCAGCGGGTCTGGTCGCGCAGCGCCAGCTTGACCATCCGGTCTTCCAGCGAGTGGAAGCTGATGACCGCCAGGATCCCGTGTGGTGTCAGACATGAGTCACACACTCCATTGAGTGCCTCTTGCAGTTGTTCCAGTTCCTCATTCACTGCGATCCGCAGCGCCTGAAACACCTGGGTCGCCGGATGCCGGCTGTCGGATCCCGTACTCCGCCAGGGGGCGGGGGTACCGGTGATCGCGGAAACGAGGTCGAACGTCGTCCGTAACGGTCGTTGGTTTCTGGCGGCGACGATCCGCCGCGCGTGTTGGCGCGCGAGATGATCTTCGCCGTAGGTCTCGATGATTTTTGCGATCTCGTCCTCCCCCAGAACGTCCAACAGTTTCCAGGCGGGCTTTCCGCCGGTGACGTCGTAGCGCAGGTCGAGTGGTCCGTCGGTTTGAAAACTGAATCCGCGCTCGGCATCTGCAAGTTGATCGGAACACCAGCCCAGGTCGAGCAGAATGCGATCGACCCGGTCGATATTCAAATCTTTGAGAACGCGGGGAAGGTGGGCGTAACTGGCGTGAACGAGATGCACATTGGAGCCCGAGAACCGGGCGGCGGAAAGATGCACCATCCGGGCGTCCCGGTCAAGACCGATTAGGCGTCCGGTGGGGCCAATTCGCTGCAAAATCGCCCGACTGTGCCCTCCGCCCCCTAAAGTCCCGTCCACCACGGTCAGTCCCGGGGTAAGATCGAGGGTTTGGAGAACCTCGCGAAGCAGGACGGGAACGTGCTGCGTGCGGGTTGGCGGTGACGGGGCAGGTTCGGCGGATGGATGGGGATCGGCGGAATCGGTCATGCGACGATTGGAATCGAAACCGGTCTCGAACGCCATCGTGCCGCTCACGCCAGCCCCGACTCGGTCAAGGACAATCCCAGCGTCGACCGCATGTCATCCCACGGCGCGATGTATTCCTCAAACGACAGTCCGTCGACTGTCGCCGTTTGTAACCGGCTGACACCGTCGACCGCCGGCCCCCGCTCCACCAGTTCTTCCAGAACACGCCGCTGAGCGCTCGCCGTGTGCTTGCACAGCAGATCGACCTGGCCGCGTCGCCATGCGAATCCCGCCGCCAGCGCGTACCCTCCCCAGTTGGAAACACCAGCGACAGTTGTCCAGTCACAGCCGACGCGACAGGGTACTCGTCCTGCCTGGTCGCCACTGAGTCGCCGCGCGAGATCTTCCCAGGCGAGACTCCCCATCCCAATCTCATTCGCGCCATCGCCGACGCCAATGGTTTTCAATCCCGGAACCGCCGCCGGCAGTTCTTCAAACAGCCGATGCAGATCACCCGAGTACATATCGATCGGTTCGCCACGCATGTTGTGGCAATGTCCTTCATTCTCTTTCGCAACGAGCCGTTCGAAGTCGGCAAATGGGGGAGCCTGATCACGCTTTTGTGCCGCGAGGGAGT
>JAPLOC010000147.1:8249-10231 GCA_026692825.1 Planctomycetota bacterium
ATTCGATGTTGCGGGCCTGTTTCGCGAATGAGCGTCGCCACTCGGCGGTCGAGTTTTCCCCTTCCAATCCCCGGCGCGGGAACGGATATTCCAACAGACAGTCCGACGGCACACCGGTTGCCCGAGCGGCCGCGATTACCGCCGGGAAACAGTTCCGGTCGGTAATCACCAGTGTCTCGACTCCCGCGCGTCGCAACACATCGGCGAGGAGCAACGTTCCCAGCGGGCCATCGGTCTCGGCGGCGGGAGGGGTTCCCCGAGGGATGAAGAAACCGGTCACGAGCGCGACCCCCTGAGCCCGCGCCGCCAAGTCTTCAACTGCCATTCCGAGATGTCCGGGGGCGAGTGGCCCATACGTTGGTTCCGTGGCAATCAGTCCGCGACGTGCCGGGTCGCGGCGAATCAATTGTTCGAGGTGTTTGAGCAAAATGGATCGGCTCGTGATGGGAGGGTGAGGTGGGGCGATTATCCCGCTTCTGAACCAATGGGCAAGCGTGCTATAAGATGATGAGACCTACCAATCGACACGCGTCGGTGCTGCGTCCGACGACCGTCCCACTTCCGATACCAGACGAAGCCATACTCCATGGGCTCACTGCTTTCCTCTCTGCTGCGCCCGCTGGTGCGAATTGTCGTCGGGCTGATCGCGATTCCACTGTTTCGCCTCTTCATGCGGCGTGTGGTGCGCTGGGACAAATTTGACGCCGAGCTGACGAAAGACATTGAACAATGGGTTCGGGGATGTCTGCTGCTGTTGCTGGCGACGGCGAATGTGGAATTCGCGCTGGTCACGTCGATGAGTTCGGTGCTGCATCACGACGTTCCCGCCGAGCATTACGACGTGAACCAGCTCATCGACGCGGGGCCGGTCGAAAACATGGAAGCCGACCCGGTAAAAGAGGAAGGAGGTAACCGCACCCCCCCGAAGCGAAGCCGCTGGGCGTGGATCAGTCTGGCGCTGCGGCTCCTCTTGGCCATGGGGGTGATCGAAGCGATGCCCGATCAGGCTCTGTTCGCGATCATCCATCCCGGACCATCGAAACTGTTACTCCCGGCCGGTCGTCGAATTCAGGCGGCCAGGGAGCAATTCTGGCCATATTGCAAAGGACTCCTTTGTCGGCACCTCGACCGATCTTCGTCGGTATTGGCGATTTTGTCGGTGATCATTGGGGGGAAGACCTACGTGGAGGCGGGATGGATCTGCTACTTCGCCGCCTGCGCGCAGTTTCTAATCATCGGCCTCGTCGCCTCGCGTGACAAAGCGATCGATGTCCTCAGTGAATTCGACAAGGCCATCCAGGGCCGGCGTGAGGAACTGCTGCAGGAGTTCCGGCAGTTTGATTGACGGTGTGCGGTGATCGTTCCCCCCTACTTCTTTCCGGAGGGCAACGCCTCCCGTTCAATCTTCGCCGACTTGCGCAATTCGTCGGCGGTTGACCGCCAGAGCGACTCGCTGAATTCCGAGAGAACCTGTTCGCGAACATCCTCCAGATTGAGTTCGCCTTCTTTGCGCTCCACCACCTGCACGAGGTGTACCCCAAAGGGACTGCGGAAAGGCTCGCTGACTTCTCCATCCACCAGTGCGAACGCGGCCTGCGAAATCACGGGAGGCATCTTTCCCCGATAGGGAAACCAACCAACGTCGCCCCCCTCATCGCGGCTGGGTGCATCGGAATGTTGTTTGGCAGCCGACGCGAAGTCGAGTTCCCCCGCAACGATTTTCGATCGCACCTGTCGCAATTGTGTTTCTGCCGTCACACCGGCAGATTCATCGTCGCCAGCCACCTTCTTGAAAATCTGCCGGGCGTGAACTTCGGTTCCGTCAAACCATTCGTGATGTTTTTCGAAGTACTCTCGAACCCCCTTTCCCTCCTGAAACTGTTCGACATACTCCCGCCAGGCGAGGCGAAATTCCAATTCGTCGCGGACGATCCCCGGGGGGTAACCATGTTTGGCGAGGATCTCTTCCGACTGCTTTCCAT
>JAPLOC010000148.1:0-3663 GCA_026692825.1 Planctomycetota bacterium
TGGCCGAGATCCAGAGTGAGCCAGTGCGAGAACTGGCGGCCGATCGGGCGCATTTGCATCTGTGGACGACGAACGGGTTTTTGGGCGAGGCACTGGAACTGCTCGAAATCTGGGGCTTTGAATACAAGTCCTGTTTTGTCTGGGTCAAACCCCAACTGGGGTGCGGCAACTACTGGCGAGTCTCGCACGAGTTCCTGTTACTGGGCGTCCGAGGGGGACTGCCGTTCCAGGACCATAGTCAGATGAGCTGGATGTCGGCATCGCGGATGGAGCACAGCCGGAAGCCAGGACGCGTGCGGATGCTGATCGAACAGGTCAGCCCGGGTCCGTATCTGGAGATGTACGGCCGCAGTGAGATTCCCGATTCGGATTGGACTGTCTACGGAAACCGCGTCGAACATCGGCTGTTTTGAGCAACTCGGATGACGTCCGGGGGATGCCCCATCGGACGATCGAATCACCAACCACCGAACTCCATCAAAAGTCGAAACCAATGCAAAAACCCACAACGAGAAAACCGTACACGTTGGCGGGCGCCGGCCCGCTGACAGCCACGATCTGGAGGTTCGGAGGTGAAGCCGCTGCGCGAGCGGCGACGCCGGTGGTGTGGGAAGCACCAACCTGTAAACCGTTCTGGAATGAAGGCGGTGAATCAGCATGAGCGAGAGATTCCATTTCATTGCCGGTCAGTGTGACGTCCCCAGATTCGCAACCCCCGGCGTGCTCGCCGGGAAGGAACCACCTTCGCTCGCGGCGCCGGCTCCCCCAGTCCGTTTGTTGCGAACTCCTGCCCTCGACTGCCGCCGCACATCCAGGAGTCAATCCTGACACTCGTCAGTGCGGTTGTGGCGCAAGGTCGTCGCATTTCGAGTCAAAAATTCTCATTCGCCGCGTCATCGCGGCAAGGATCCGTCAGATGTCAGCAGGAACACTTCTTCAACGGTTGGTCCACGAACGGCAGATGCAGGCGCGTCTCGACGCAGCGGCGTTGATCCGTGATTATCCGCCCGGGCCAGAGCGGACGACGGCGGCAGAGAAATACATTCGCGAAACGCTGCTCGATTGTGCCGTTGGTGCCATCAGCGACGACGAGCAGAAGCAGATTTTGCACATTCTTGATTTCGCCGTCCCCAGTTTCCGATTCGAGACGAGTCGCTGAGATCAAGAATCCTGGCCACCCCATCGAAGGAGAACGACAAATTGTAAACACGAATCGATTGCCGAACCGGAAGAAGTCAATGAAGTCCGGAACAGATTCACCGACTGGTTGCTCAACCAGCTCCCCTAACCCAGGAACAAACGTGATGTTGGCGACAATTGAAAAATGCGAAACCGGAACGTGCGTCTGGTGCAAAGCCCGCGGCGAAGGTGTGCTGGCGAAGTTCGATTTCGGCCTACAGGGGTTCTTCTGCAAGAAGGACTTCTGGACAGCACTCAAGGTTCGGTTCGAAGCGAAGGAGGAAGGTGATGTTGCTGAAACCCCGCCAGCTCGCCGAACGGCTTAACGTCTCGCTCAGCACCGTCTACGGCCTGATCGAGACCGGCAAGATCGCCTGCCACCGAATCGGCGTGGGCCGAGGTGCGGTGCGGGTGAGCGAGGAGCAGCTCGCCGAGTATTTGGAATCGACGAAGAGGGAGAGGAGGGAACCTACCGTGGAAAGGACAGTCCCCCGCCTCCCCCAACTTCGTCACGTTCGACTGAAATAGTCGATGAACCCGCCAACGGACTGGCGGGTTTTTTCATTTCACAACCTTTTGGGCGGCCGCGAGCATGAATGCAGGATCTTGCGCGATGTGATTGTAGATTTTGTAGATCATGGTCAAATCGGTGTGCCCCATCAACTTTCCCATCGTCACGGGATCCGTACCGTTTTTCAAACCGTTCGTGCAGTACGAGTGACGGAATGCGTAGAGACAATATTTCGGCGCATTCTTGCGGGCGGCAGCATCGACGAGACATTTTTTGGCCTGGAACCGCAGGTCGGTTTCTTTGAGAGGCGGCTTCCCTTTCGCCTTGCGACTTTTCTCAATCTTTCGCATCTGGGCTTCGATCTCCGCGATCTGGATCTCGACACCGTCCCGACCCATCGTCGACTGGAGTCGCAGGAAATTGCAGTTGACGGCGTAGGACGTCCAGGGGTCGCCGTTTCGATTCCGGAAGAGCGGTCCCTCGGGGTTTTCCCGCATCAGCCGCTTGGTGATCTCCAGAGCGCCATCTGTGAGGTAGACAATCCGTTGGCGCTTCTTACCCTTGGACTCTTTCACCGGGAAGATCCACCGACTTCCTGTGAGTTCCACATGGCGGGCCTCCACTCGGGTGACTTCCTGCGGACGACATCCCGTCTCCCACGCCGTCACGATCAGGTCCCGGAATCCACCGGTCACATGTTTCAAGATCGCCTGATATTCCTCCGGCGAAATCAATTGCTCGCGATTCCCGGCCGGGGGCTTTTCAAACTTGTTCTGGAGCGGGTTCCGCTCGATCAAGTCCTCCTTGGCAGCCCAGTTCAACAGCCGTGCGACGGCAGTCATCGCTCCCCGGCGATTTGAGCCGCTCTACCGGGAGAGTATTTGGTTTCAGAGAATCAAGGAACGACTGAAGATGGCCCTGATACCATTCAAAGGTGCGCCATTCGCGGTTCTTCTGTGTCCATTCTAGAAAATGGTCGATTATGGCAGCCACCGACTGTGGATCGACCGCCTTTACTGGGTTCGCCATCAGCGCGTGGAATTTTCGCTCCGCTTCCGCCTTGTCGGGCCCGAGTCGATGCCGTACTCTGTCGATCTTCACGCACCATTCGCGACGCGCTTTCCAGAACCAGATCTTGCGGGGACGAGACATCGTGAACCCTCCTTCAGTGGCTGAAAGGTATCATCGAATGGTATCAAACTCGTGAAAAGCCCTCCAGGGGCCGTAGCTCAATCGGTTAGAGCAGCGGACTCATAATCCGTTGGTTCCGGGTTCAAGTCCCTCGTTAGTTGTGTCGCGCATCTCGCGCCACAGCTCGCGCGCGGCTGCCTCGGCGTCGGAGCCAACGTAGAACTGCAGGGTCGTGGTTACGGACTGGTGCCGCATCAACTGCTGCAGCAGTGGGGCGCGAACTCTGTTCGACAACCGGAAACCAAACGCTCGACGGAAGTCGTGAGCGCTAGCCCATTTCGGAGCATGTGTCGGTTCCAGTCGGTTGTTTCCTGTCCGCCTTCCAGTGGAGGTTTTTCGGGGCTTCGGTTCTGTCACTGCGACACGAGCCGCGGCCCCAATGCGCGTGATAATCTTGCTCGCCCAATTGAGGCTGGGGCGGCCGCCGTCCTTTGGGTTGATCGGCTGGAAGACTGGGCCGCGCCGTTCAGCGACTGGCGTCGTGTGAAAGAACGCTCCTGCCTCGGGAACCATCGGCAACAGCCGAAATCTTCGTCCTTTTTCCGCTCGCGCTTGGATGCGAAAATAGGGAAACTCCCCGTTCAGTTCGACAGCCAGGCGGGAATCGTTCTGCCAGTCAAGATTCAACGCTTCGCCCAATCGCAACCCTGTCACCCAAAGTCCCTGCAGCAGATGCTGCCAGGCTTCGGCATGGTCGGTGCCAACCACGGACGGGACGGCGGTGAGCATGCGTTCGTATTCTTCCGTTGTGATCGGCCGCCCCTTCATTCCTTGTGGGGCAC
>JAPLOC010000148.1:3679-6827 GCA_026692825.1 Planctomycetota bacterium
TTTGGGGGAGGCGCTCAAGTATCTGTCGGCCGACGGCCCAACGCAAAAACGCACGCAGGTTGCGGATGTGGCCACGGACCGTGGACTCCGTCCGCTGTCGTGCGCGGAGGTCGGCGACCACGCGGGCCAATTGGGCCTCAGTGAGTCCCGACAGACGGGCGGGGTTCACGACCTGCGTTACGAGGCGCGTTGTCGACCGGATCTTCGATCGGGAGTCAGGAGCCAGGGCAGGGAACACTTCGGCTTCGTAAAGTCGGACTGCATCCGACCAGGTCGTGTTTGTCGGTCGACGGCCGGCGACAATCTCCAGTTCGAGCTGCGCGGCTTTTCTCTGGGCTTCGCGACGATCGGCGGTGTACAGCGAACGAGTCCGCTTTTTTTCCGTGGTGGGGTCTCGCCATTGGGCCTCAAAGTACGGGCGGCCGGCGCGGTGGAAGATGATAACGCGAGTCATTCAGTTCCTTTCCAACGTTGGAACAGGTCAAACAGGTCATCGGAAAACACGAACGCCCGATGTGTACCAGGCTGGCACACGCGCAGTCCTGCGCGTTTCCAAGCGGCAATCGTGGCCTTGGAGAAATACTCGCGCAGGTCACTGAGCAGGTACATTTCCCCCCGCTTGAAAACCGGCTGGGGGTTTGGGCAAGTCGTCTTGACTTTGGGCGCAGTTTCAGTAGGATCGATCTCAGCCACGATGTTGCGGCCTTTCGATTTGGCGTCGACAGGAATGCATAAGCGGCCTGAGAATCGAGCCCGTGGAGGTCTGAACCACCTCTGCGGGCTTTCTCTTTGGGGCGGGTGCGAGCCGCAGGCCGACGAGCGCGCAGGGCGGACTAGGGGGGCGGCTGCGGTCGCGATACGGCCAGAATTGCCACATCAGCATGTCGACCAATGGTCGACAGAATGCGCGCGCAGGTGCGCGCGTTGCACTTTGTGCACACGGCGTAAGCCTTTCTCGTGCTTGCGGGAAATGCTGAATCGGCTGGAGCTACCAACTCCCTCCGAACGCCGTGCATTCTTGCATCTTCCGGTTGTTGCCGACAAGGGATCGGAGGTCGATTCTTGATAGGCGGGCCGAAAAAATGCTACATTAGGCAACTGAGGGAACCGCACAATTCCGCTACGGAACTTCGGTTTTGTCCGTCAGTACGGTGGCGGCGCAGGCCTTGGGAGAGAGATTGCCCGCGAGATTGCGGAGTGTTGCCAGTGGCGGTCGGTTGCTGTCATATGGTCGTCTGCCTGAGACGATCTGCGGATACAGCCGCAGAGCTGGCCCGGCCCGGCCGGGAACTTGGTTCACCCCCTCCTTGGGTGCCAATGCGTCGAAGTGTACTTGCCGACAGTAGGGGACGCAAGGCCACGATTGGAATTTGTCAAATTTTCTTCTGGAGTACTTCTCGTGAAACAATTGGTCCAAATCGTGGCGGTGGGACTGGCCTTGGCGAATGGTGTCTATGCTGCGGACGAACCGCTGTCTCGGGCCGCCGTTGAGACAGTGATCGAGAAGTACCGTCCGGAGGCTATCCGCGACGCTGAGAAGGATCTTTCGGACGCGCTTTCAGATCTCAAGAGAGCGCCGAAGGGAGCGGGAGCCGCACAGTACCGGCGGAATCTGTCGATCAAGGTGGCGGACACGAAGAAGCGAATTGCCGGACTCAAGTCAAAGGAAATTCGGCCGGTACCGAAGTTCGAATTCTTTGACGCGCAGGTCGGATATTTTGGGCGGTGCGAGATGCTGGATAACGGGGAGGAATGGCTTCGAGTTGTTGAAGTACTCGGAGCCAAAGAGGTTCTCGTTGTTCCTGCCTACAGTCGAGCCGTGATCAGCAATGGCGGGGGACTCAGGCCAAGGCAAACCGAAGGGAAGCGGGAATTCATCATCTGCGGAATGGATACGTCGAAACTCGTAGACGACGACAAGATCCGGTTGCGTGGCAACTATCGCGTTGCCGGAAAGGGAAAAACCAACTACTCAGACGTCCTGATTGTTGAGAAATTCGACCTCGACAAGTTGCTCTCTGATGATAGTGAGTGAGACCAATAATTTGATCTCGAACGGATTACCCTTCACTGGTCCCCTGCCGGTCGCGCCCCGGGCCTCGCGCGTCTCGGATCCGCTCGACGTCGGCCTGCGTGTAGAACCGGTCGGACGATGCTTCTCCGACCAGGTAGAGACCGGCCAGAAGAGCCAGGTCGGCAATCGAACAGCCTGCGACTCCCGCAGCGTTTGCCAGTTCTCGCACGCGGCGGGGGCTGATCGGCTTGCCGTCTGCGGCGAGAGCCTCCGCGGCTGAGGTGGGGGTGTAGAGCGGTTTCGAAGCGGCGGCGGACTTGCGGCGGGGCATGGAGCGGTCAGAACAGCGTCAGTTGACGGGGATCGCCTTCCGGGGCGAAGGTCGGGAGGGCATAGTACGGCAGACAGGCACTACGCGCGAACCCGAATTCTGGGATCTCGACTCCCATTTGACGCTCGAACCACTCGGCGACCATGCGACGGTGGCACCAGACGTTGGGGGACTCGTAGCAGACCAGGGCGACGCGCCCGTAATTCAACTGACACCAGAGCCGATCGGCGTCGAGCCGTGCGAGTTGGGCGCGAAACGCGTCGTCGTACTGGTCCCGAGTCAAAGACGAAAAGCCGGCGGAGGGGCAGAGGGCCGGGAGGTGGCGACCGCTCCACCAGCCTGGGGGGTACAGGGAGATCGAGATCGGGACCAGGTCGGGGGGGAGTCGATGGACGCGGGCGTAGTTGGTCGTGACCATTCGGAGGCTACGGGAATGCGGGAGGGTTGCCCTTGGTTTTGTGGGGCCACGCGGGGGCGGTGGTCTGGTCGAGCAGGTCGGGGCGGCCGCCTGTGTCCGGTTGATAGTACCCGCTGGGGATCGGCATCGCTCCAGAGGGAGCCTGGCTCCCGCTGCGGTTCGGTACCGCCGATGCCGACTCGGCGGTCGGTGTGGTTTCCTGGGTCGACTGTTTTTTGGGCGTGGTGGGAGTGGTCCGCGCGCCAGAACATCCGATGAACGAGGCGAGCCCAATGGCGATAACGAGGGAACGCATGGTCGATTCCGTTGAAGGGGAAAGAGGGGATTCCCCACTCAACGGTTTTGATTGGCAGGGGGATCACCGAAAACCGCGACTCCCGGGGGG
>JAPLOC010000149.1:0-3026 GCA_026692825.1 Planctomycetota bacterium
CCAGCTTCCGCACAACGGTTTGATCGTTCCCTTGAATTCCGGCACATAAACGGCATCAATCGGTCCCGGGGTCGCGACCCATACTAATACCGACAGACAATCTTCACGCTGGTCGCAACATGCAGTTCGCCGACAAACAGTCCACCGCTGCGGGCACCGCGTTCAAATCCGACCCCTTGTTGTCCCCCACCACCGCCGCCAAACCAACTGCCGTCTCCCTCGACATTGTCGATTTGAATGACTTCAACGATCTTCACTCCCGCACCGGCGGCCAGCGCCTGCGCATTCGCCAACGCGTCTTCCACCGCGATGGATTTCACCTGACGTACGAGTTCTGAATCGTCGGCGAGAAAGAACTTCACGTCTCCCTGAGTGTTCGCCCCGTTCAGCAAACCCGCTTCGAGAATCTTTCCCCCGGCGGTAGCCAGTTCCTCGACGTCGGACGATTGGAAGACCACTGTGAATGATTGAGATACCTCGTAGCCGGCGACCTCAATCCGCGGTTCGTCGGCAGCTTTCCGATTCACGATGCGAACGCTGGAGTTCTGGGTTTTCGCTTTCAGATCGCCCAATTCGAGCGCCACGATCGCCAATTGAATCTGGGCCACCGTTTTCGCATTCTCGTCACGCGCCTCGGCGACGGTCTTCGCCTGCGTCACAATTCCCAAATGCACACGAACGGAATCGGGTCGCGCGGGCATCGAGCCGGTGCCTGTGGCGATGATCGTGCGCTGCGGCGTCGCGGGCGCATTCTCGGGCGCAGATTGACCGCGGACGGCGATCATGCCGACCAGAATCAGCGACATCCCAATCACACAGAACATTGTGGTCTTGTTCATCAACTCACTCCGGCAAATTGAGGGATTGCTTCTCGATACACGTGGGCGTCGGTCGCCGCGTGTTCACAGGAAAATCGATCAGCTCTACACCACCTTGTCCTTCAACCCATAGAACTTGACCGCGTTGTCGTGGAACAGCTTCTTCTGGTCGGCGGCGCTCATCCCCATGTTTTTCACAATTTCCTTGAGCGCGTTGACCCACTGTTCGAAGCTCGCCGCCAGGGTGCAGACCGGCCAGTCACCCGCGAACATCCGCCGATCGGGTCCGAAGGTCTCCATGCTGAACTGCATGTTCGGCTGCAGGTCGGCCACCTTCCAGCCCTTCTTCGCCGTCGCGATGATCCCCGAGATCTTGCACACCACATTCGGACGCTGGGCCAGCGCCTTCATTCCGTCTTCCCACACCTTCCGCTTCTTCGGATCGGTCTCCTGCACGCTGTGGTTGCCGCAGTGGTCGACGATAAACCGTGTGTGCGGACAAAGCGCGACCAGTTTGTCTCCATCCATGAGTTCGCTGTCACGCATGCAGAGGTCGAAAGTCATTCCCAGTTCCCCCAGCAACTGCACGCTCTTCACGAACTGCTTGTCGAGACAGAGCCCCTTCGGGTCGCCATCGCCATGCAGCACCTGGCGAACCCCCTTGATGTACTCGCTCCCCTTGAACTTCAGAATGTAATCCCGGAAGCCATCGCTGGCGGGTCGGCCCGAGATCACCGCGCCGACCATGGGGTTCCCGGGGGCTTTGCACAGGGCGATCACGTATTCCGCCTCGGCCACCTGCTGGCTCGGCTCGACGTCGACCTCCATATAGACGCTCTTCACCACGTTGACGTTGGCGGTTGCCTTCAGGTAGTCCGCCGTCACAAAGCTCTTGTTCAACGTCTCGTTGTCTTTGGCCCAGGGGAGCGTGAACTTGGTGAGATCCCACAGGTGTTCGTGCGTGTCGACGATGGGAATCAGATCTGCGGTCACGTTCGCTTCCTTGGCCAGCGCTGTCGGGCTGGCCGACGCCTGAATGGTGTTCGAATGATGCATCGCTCCCCCGACCATCAAACCGGCGGCGGACGACTTCAGAAACGTACGACGATCAAGCGGATTCATGCGGCGGTCTTCCGACATCTGGAGCGCGAGAAGGGAATCAACAGGCCCGGATTTTAACCGGCGGGGTGAGGAGAGTCGACGCGCGGAGAATGATGGACATTTCAATGTCGGGTGGACTCTATGCCACCGGCGACGCATT
This sequence comes from Planctomycetota bacterium, assembly GCA_026692825.1. Taxonomy (GTDB): domain Bacteria; phylum Planctomycetota; class Planctomycetia; order Planctomycetales; family Planctomycetaceae; genus UBA10511. Next base: position 2,080 of record JAPLOC010000149.1, read on the forward strand.
CTCCCCTTCCGATGGCTGACGTGGCCCCGGTACCGTGTCATAATCGACGCGTCACTCCCCGCCACTGGATTGCGTTCCCCCATGCCCCCGCCGATTCGAATCGTCGCGTTCCTGATGTTGACTCTGCTGTCGACAGCACCTGCGAACGCCGCCCCTCCTGACGCCGTCGACTTCGCGCGCGATGTTCGGCCACTCCTCTCGAAACATTGTCTCCAATGCCACGGGCCCGATGCGCAGGCGCGAAAAGGAGATCTCCGCCTGGATGACCGGGAGCAGGCGATTCTGGAACTTCCGACCGGCAATCGCGCGATTGTTCCCGAACACCCCGCCGACAGCGAATTGATCGACCGAGTCACCAGCGACGACGACAGCCGTCTGATGCCTCCGCCGAAATTCGCTGGCCGGCTCACCTCGGCCGAAGTCGAAACCCTGCGCCGCTGGATCGCGCAGGGAGCGCACTACTCCAAGCATTGGGCCTACGTCAAACCGGTCCGCGTGATGCCCCCCGCCGTAACAAACCCGGCTTGGCCCACGAACGAGATCGATCAGTTCATCCTCAAACGGCTCGATGAAGAAGGAATCACCCCGTCACCCGTCGCCGACCGTGAGACGCTATTGCGGCGGGTGACCCTGGACTTGACCGGGCTGCCCCCCACGCTGGAGGAACTTCGGCGGTTCAACGCAGACACCAGTCCCGACGCGTATGAGCGTGTCGTTGATGGGTTGTTGGGCAAAGCCGCCTATGGTGAGCGCTGGGGCGCGGTGTGGCTCGATCTGGCCCGCTATGGCGATTCCCAGGGCTACATCCACGACCCGCCCCGCACGATCTGGCGCTGGCGTGACTGGCTGATCACCGCGCTCAACAACAATCTCCCGTACGATCAATTCACGCTGGAAATGCTCGCTGGTGATTTGCTGCCGGGAGCCACCACCGACCAGCGGATCGC
>JAPLOC010000149.1:3044-4048 GCA_026692825.1 Planctomycetota bacterium
CACCACGAACAACACCGAAGGGGGTTCGAATGTCGAGGAGTATCGACACGCCTCGGTAGTCGATCGGGTCAACACGACGATGCAGGTGTGGCAGGGAACGACGTTCGGTTGCGCCCAGTGCCACAGTCACAAGTACGATCCGTTCTCCCAGACCGAGTACTACCAGGTCTTCGCGATCTTCAACGCGACGGAAGACAACAACAGCGAGGCCCCCACGCTCGACGTGGCCCACGTGGGTCGGGAGGAAGAACGGGTAACCCGCGCCGCCCGCGTTGCGGTGGCGAAAGCCCGGCTGGATGAGCAGACAAAATTCACCGACTCGCAGAGCGCCTCGTGGGAGCAAAGCGTCGACCGGTCGAAGCTGGCGAAAGAGATTGTCGACATTCTCGAATTGCCCGCAGACAAACGATCGAAGGAACAGTCCGACAAACTGACCGCGCATCATCGAACGACCTCGGCCGACCTGTCGGCGCGGCAGGCGGAATTCCAGTCGGCGCAGTCCGAACTCGACAAAGTCGCCACGACCACACTGGTGATGAAGGAGATCCCCGCGCGCCCGACCCATGTGGCGATCCGAGGGGAGTTTCAGAACAAGGGAGACGTTGTTCAACCGGGCGTACCCGCGATTCTGAACTCGGTTCCCCCCGAAACGAAACTGGATCGCCTGGCGTTTGCTCGCTGGCTTGTCGATCCGGAAAACCCGTTGACCGCGCGGGTCGCGGTGAATCGGTTGTGGCAGGAGTTGTTTGGAGTCGGCCTGGTCGAGAGTGCCGAGGAGTTTGGGAGCCAGGGTTCTCCGCCGTCGCATCCGGAACTGCTCGACTGGCTGGCGACCGAATACATTCGCCTCGGTTGGGACACGAAACAGTTGTTGAAGAAGATCGTGATGTCGACCACCTATCGGCAGTCGTCCCGAGTGACCGACGAACTGCAGACGCGAGATCCGCAGAATCGCCTGCTGGCGCGTGGCCCGCGAGTGAGGCTTCCCGCCGAGACCGTCCGCG
>JAPLOC010000150.1 GCA_026692825.1 Planctomycetota bacterium
AAGTGACGCGGGGAATGGAAAAGCAGACCGCCCCAACGGGGGTCGCCGTCTACAATCCGGCGTTCGACGTGACTCCTGCCGACCTCATCGCCGCGTTCATCACCGAACGGGGAGTGATCTCCCCACCCTATGTCGAAAATCTCCGCCGACTCCGCGATTGACTCCCGCGGTTTGAGCGAGCGACCATGAACCCACTCTCAACAGGAATGTGACTTCCATGAAGGTCTTGCTGGCGAACCCGCGCGGCTTCTGCGCCGGTGTGAACATGGCGATTTCCTGCCTGGATGAAGCGATCAAAATCTGTGGCAACGAAATCTACGTCTACCACGAAATCGTTCACAACCGCTATGTGGTTGAACGGTTTTCCGGCCAGGGCGTGAAGTTCGTCGATTCGATCGCCGAGGTGCCGAACGGGGCGTACCTGCTTTACAGCGCGCACGGCGTATCGCCCCAGGTGCGGTCCGAGGCGGCGGAGCGGGGCCTGCGCACAATCGACGCCACGTGCCCCCTGGTGACCAAGGTGCATCTTGAAGCGATTCGCTTCGCCAACCAAGGCTACAAGATTGTCCTGATTGGCCATGAAGGGCACGACGAAGTGATCGGTACGATGGGAGAAGCCCCCGATAGGATCGTTCTGGTCGAAACCCCCGAAGATGTCGAACGGCTGGTGATTCCCTCAGGAACGAAACTTGCTTACTTGACGCAAACCACACTCAGTGTGTCTGAGGCCCATCGCGTCATCGCCAGTTTGAAAGAACGCTTTCCTGAGATCGTTGGGCCACCACGGGAAGATATTTGTTACGCGACGACCAATCGACAAGAGGCGGTTGGAGTTCTCGCGCCGCAGGCCGATGTGGTGATCGTGCTGGGGAGCCAGAACAGTTCCAACAGCCAGCGGCTGAAGGAAATCGCGCGGGAGTTGGGAAAGAACGCCTACCTCATTGACACGGTCGCCGAACTCGACTCGCGTTGGCTCGACGGGGTGGATACTGTTCTGATCACCGCCGGTGCGAGCGCTCCCGAGGTCGTTGTGCAGGAATGTGTCGATTTCCTGAAATCGAACTATCAGGCTCAGGTTGAAGAAATCACGATCCGCGAGGAAGACGTCCACTTCAATCTCCCCCGTGAATTGAAGGTTCTGCAGTTACAGGTGTAGCGAAACCGTACCGGTCCCGTGGGATAGTTCGCGCGGCTCTGTTTGTTGACACGGGGTTATTGCGAGCGCAACACCAATTGAGACATTTCCCGGTTGAGAAGCCTGCCCCCCGTGTGGGGCAGGTGAATGAGATCGGAAGCTAACCCCGGGGCCAGCGCGGGGCATTAGGCCACTTGCCGGCTCGCCCGGCAGGTGAATCAGACCTGCGCTCAGGTGCGTGTCGAAGACGTTGGTTCGCATTTCTGCCATTCGAGTCATGGTCGCTCAACGAATGTCCGATTTCACCCCGCTCTTGGTATAACTACCGGTTATTGTACGATCACACCGAAACGGTCCACCCCCCTTGACGATCGAAAGTACGCTCCATGGCCTCCACCTCCGTGTCCGCCTCGACTTCGTTTGATCGAAAGGCCGCTGTCGATCGCGTTTTGAAGTTGATGGAGATCCCGGGCAAGAGCTGCGAAGAAGGACGCGTGGTTGAGTTCATTCGCGGCGAGTTGTTGGCGGCGGGATACCAGCCGGACCAGATCACGAATGACGATGTCCACAAGGAAAGCCCGGCGGGAGGTGAAGTCGGCAACCTGATTCTCACGTTGCCGGGAACCTTGAGGGCCCCCCGACGCCTGCTGATGGCGCACCTCGACACCGTCCCGCTATGTGTCGGATCAAAGCCAGCATTGAAGGGGGGCATTGTGCGGTCGCGAGACAAAAAGACCGCTTTGGGGGCCGACGACCGGAGTGGGGCGGCGGTATTGTTGACTGCGGCGCTGGAGATCGCCAAACAAAAACTCCCTCATCCCCCACTGACGTTTTTCTGGCCCGTTCAAGAGGAGATCGGTCTGTACGGCGCGCGGTTCGTCAATCTGAAGAAGCTCGGAAATCCGAAGTTGGGTTTTAACTGGGACGGAGGATCGGCGGCGATGGCGTGCATCGGGGCGACGGGTGCGTATGACCTGGCAATTGAAATCGAGGGATTGGCGAGCCACGCCGGCGTACACCCCGAGGCGGGAATCAGCGCGATCGCGATCGCGGCGCTGGCGATCGCCGACCTTCAAAAAAATGGATGGCACGGACTGATCCGAAAGGGAACTCAGTCGGGGACGTCGAACTTGGGGGTCATTCAGGGAGGCGACGCCACGAATGTGGTCACCGCTTCCGTAAAGCTGCGGGGCGAGGTCCGGAGCCACGACCCGAAATTCCGCAAACAGTTGGTGAAGGAATTTCAGGAGGCGTTCGAACGGGCAGTGGCCGCTGTCAAGAATTCGAGCGGCAAAATCGGAAAGGTGCGGTTCACGGCGAATCTGAAGTACGAGTCGTTTCAGTTGAAGGAAACGGAAGCGTGCGTCACATCCGCCTTGTCGGCGATTTCCGCAGTGGGTCTCAAGGGAGAAACGCGCATCAGTAACGGGGGACTCGACGCGAACTGGCTCTCGGCCCGCGGATTGCCGACGGTGACGCTGGGAAGTGGTCA
>JAPLOC010000151.1 GCA_026692825.1 Planctomycetota bacterium
ATCGGTAGCTTTTCCCGCAATTGGAATTCAGGGTCGGCCATCTCCGGAATTCGCCTGTTGCAGAAATTCGCCAAGAGCGATCACGAATTCTTCATGCCCAAGCTGTTCGCGATGCATAAGGCCGGGTCAGAGTGACCGTATTCACGGTCACCGCTGACACCGGATACCACACCCGGACCGACTTGGCCGCTGGCCAGTCTGAAGACGTCGCTGAACTTGGCCAGTCGGTCCGGTTCCTGGGCAGCGCCCTGTTACGCGCCGATCACGTTGATCAACAGGTCGTAATTCGCGCTGATCCCGCCATCTCCATCTTTCAGAACGAACCGAACCGTGCGGCTGGAGTTGGTGCTGATCGTTCCCACAACCTGGAACTGAATGCTCCGCACCAACGCCTGGACGGCGACGACCGTGGCGCTGGTGTTGAACGTGATGACCAGAGGTGTCGCCGCCGTGCCCCCGGTGAATGTGCCGATCACGATTCCACCATAGGTCACGTTACTCGCATTGACCGCGATCTGGCCGGCTCCTGTTCCCACGCTGCGGATTGTCAGGCGGTCGGCGCTGGTCGACCCGACCGGCAGGCTGACCACCAGTGTTCCCGTCGCGAAGTCCGCGGAATCGGGATCCATCACGACCGCGTTGGCCGCCAAAAGTACTGGGGCCGCTCCCTTATTGAACGACGCCGACCCGGCGAGTCCCGTGATGATTGAGGCGTCGTTGACGGGGGCTACGGTCAACTGTTTGGTCGCTGGAGCGCTCGTGGCTCCCGCTCCGTCATTCAACACGAACCGCACGGTGCGAGCCAGCGCAGATGGGTTGTCGCTCACATTGGCGAACGTGATCTTGCCGGCGAGAGCCTGCACAGCGGCGACGGTCGCCTGGGAATTCAGATTCACCTTCAGCGGTGTGGTTCCGGTTCCCCCCGCAAATGTTCCAATCACCACGCCGGCAAAAGTCACATTGCTTCCAGCGACGCCAATCTGCCCCGCTCCGGTCCCCTGGTTCTGAATCGACAGTCGGTCGTCCGTCGTGCCATTCGACTGGAAGTCGACCGTCAGCACCCCACCGTTCAAATTCGCCGGCAGGTCGGCATCGGTCACCGTCATTCCAGGTGCGACAACAATCGGGGCTCCGTTTTCCGTGTACGCCGTGACTCCTGTCGTGCCACCGATCACCGGCGCGTCGGCAGTGGCGGTCACACTGACCAACTTCGTGGCGGTGGCGCTGGTTCCTCCCGAACCGTCAGCCACGATGTAACCCACCGTGCGCGTCAGGGTCGACGGCGCATCGCTGACGTTGGAGAAGCAGATATTCCTGGCCAGCGCCGCGACGGCTGCCGGTGTCGCTTTCGAGTTGAGTGTCACCACCAGCACCGCCGTCCCAACGCCACCACTGAACGTGCCAATCAAGACGTTGCCATAGCTGACATTGGTTCCCGAGACTCCGATCTGCCCCGCCGCCGTTCCCTCGTTGCGAATGGTCAGACGATCGGAGGTTGATCCATTCACCTGAATCCCGACATTCAATGTACCGCCGCTGAGCGCGACATTGTCGACGTCAGTGACCGAAATCGAACCATCGATCGCAACAGGCACACCGTTCTCGACGTAGTTTGTGGTCCCGGCCGACGTCACCACGACCGGCGCGTCGTTCACCGAGGTCACGTTCACGTTTTTTGTCGGCTGATTGCTGGTGGCACCGTCTCCGTCAGTCACAGAGACTCGCATTGTGCGAGGCAGGGTGGATGGATTCTCCGACGTACTGCGGAATGTGACGTTACGCAACAGCGCCGTGGCATTCGCCGGTGTGGAGTTGGAGTTGAGGACCACCGTCAGTGGGGTGAGTCCCGTACCCGCGGTCCAGGTGCCGATCGTGACGCCGCCGAAGGTAACAGCCGAGCCATTGACGCCGATCTGTCCGCTTCCGGCCCCCTGATTTCGAATCTCCAGCAGATCGGTCGCTTCTCCATTCAGCGAGATTGCGACTTGCAAAATTCCCGAATTCAGATCGATGGAGTCAACGTCCGTGATGGTGGCGTTGTCATCCACAAATTGACCGACGCCGTTTTCAATGTAGGTGTTGGTCGTATCGAACGCGCCAATCACCGGGGCGGCGTTTTGGCGAATGGTCCATTCGACCGGGGTGGCCGAACCTCCGTCGCCGTCGTCGAATCGCATCGAAAACCTTGTCGACGCCCCGGCCGCCGTGCTGAGACTCGACACCCGAATCGTCGACAGAAGCTGTGCGACAATTCCGGGGGTCGCGTTCGACGTGAAGACCAGCGTGATCGACCTGCTGTCGGTCGCGGTGGAGAGATCCGCCAGAGCGAAACCGCTCCATGTGACTCGTGTTCCCGCAATCGCCAGTTCCGGAGTGGCGGAGCCAGTTGTCAGAGACAGAGTTCCGGAACCCGAGGTGATCGCCAGGGTCATGCGTCCGCCGTCAAAGTTCGGCGAGTCCTGATCGTCAAACCTCGCTCCCCCAAAGACCGCCGTCGAACTGGTGCCGACCGGAACATACAGAATTGACGGAAGTCCGACGAATCCCGCAGGGGCTTGATCGACTATCGGAGAGTCACCATCGACGACCGGTCCCACGCCAATTCCAAGATGCGTCTTAATGTCGCCCGCGTCCGCGAGTCGAATGATCACCCTCTGGCCGTCGGGGAAGAAGAGATAGGTGTCGAGTCCCACCTGAACGACGTCGTCCGCCGCCAGTGGGAACTCCGCGAATCCAGCGATCGACAATTCGTCCTGCTGTGCCAGCGAGAAGTCGGCGATCAGATCGGTGGTGTTCGCGTCGGGCGTGAAAACGAATCGGTCTGCGCCGTCCCCTCCCATCAACAGGTCGTCGCCGCGATCACCGTACAGAGTGTCATCTCCCGCCATTCCCTGAAGTCGGTCGCTCCCCTGACCGCCGCGAATCAGGTCCGATCCATCCCCCCCTTCGATCCGATCGTCCCCCTGGTTTCCCTGGAGCGTGTCGTCCCCCAGGCCGCCCCAGAGAACGTCGTTTCCTTCTCCTCCCGCGACGGTATCATTTCCCTGACCTCCATGGAGCTGGTCGTCGCCCGCCCCCCCCGAGATGTTGTCGTTTCCGCGGTTTCCGTTCGCGATGTCGTTCCCGCCGCCAAGCCGCAGGACGTCGTCGCCATCCAACCCGCTGAAGATCTCCACACCATCGCTGCCGTCAAGTACGTCATTTCCAGCGGTCCCAAACTGCGTAAAGACAAAGTCGACCCGCCGCAAACTCGCCGGCGCGACACCCGAAAGGTCGACTCGCTGTCCATTCGGAAGCAGAATCCGAGTTCCCGTTCCCTGGGCGACCGCCTGGATGTCGCCAAAGTCGTTGATGGTGGTGAATCGACTCAGGTCGATCCAGTCTTCGCCGGACTTGAAATCGGTGATGACATCGACAGCGTTGGCTTCCACGGTGATCGCGAATGTGTCTCGCCCCGCCCCGCCGGTGTGGGTGTCGTTCCCCAACCCTCCGTCGAGATAGTCGCCGCCATCAACTCCCGTGTTGCGACTGTAGGTTCGAGTCGTGTCGCCCCCCCACAACGTGTCGTTACCCGGTCCGCCGTAGAGGACGTCGGCACCACCGCCGCCGTGGAGTTCGTCGTTTCCGCCTCCCGCGCTGATGTAGTCCTCTCCCTCTTCGCCGTACAACTCGCCGATCCCGTTCCCGGCCGCATCCTTGGCCCCTGGGATCGGATTCCCCTGAACGATGATATCGTTTCCGGGGCCACCCAGAACGACTCCCCACCCATCGCCGCTGAACATGGTATCGTCGCCGGCGAGCAGACTGGTGTTCTGGCGGGCGTTGGAGTCCTGAATCATCACGTCGTCGCTGGTGGTGCCAGTGAACGTACCCCATTTGGGATCGTCGAAGAGATCCTTGAGTGTCTGGACGGGATTGGTCCAATAGCGCCAGAGCGCTTCGCCGACGTCACCGGTGAATTCCGCCACCTCGGCGAACTGTTTGGGGAACGCGCGCTGCAAC
>JAPLOC010000152.1 GCA_026692825.1 Planctomycetota bacterium
CCGACTGATTCTGGTCGGAGCGCTCTTGATCTTCGTGGCGACGCTGCACGAACGGCTCGCACTCAACACCCGGGAGTCCAACCGATGATCCATTTCAAACAGTTCCTGGCCGCCAGTCTGCTGCTCACCCTGCTCGGTTGCGGTGTCGAAACCACAACACCTATCGCCCCGGGGAACGGTTCCTCGGGAGGGAGCGCGGGCAAAAAGCTGCGCGTTGGCATGATGCCCAAGCTCGTTGGGATCGATTACTTCAACGAATGCAAAAAGGGGGCGGAGGAGGCTGCGAAGGAGCTGGGCATCGAGTTGACATACGACGGACCGTCTGAGGCCAAAGTCGAACTGCAGGTCCAGATGATCGATGAATGGATCGCGCTGGGATACGACGTGATCGCGGTCTCGCCAAATGATCCCGAGGTGATCTCCGCCGCCCTCAAACGGGCCAAGGACGCGGGGATCCTCACCCTCACCTGGGACGCCGACGCCAACCCGACCGCCAGTGGTCGGGCGGTATTCGTCAATCAGGCTCCGGTAAAAGCGGTGGGGGAAAAGCTGGTCGATCTGATGGCCGAGGCGATTGGGCGCGAGGGAAAAACGGTGATCGTCACCGGGTCGGCGACGTCGCCCAATCAGAACGCGTGGATGAAGGTGATGAAGGATCATCTCGAAACGAATTATCCCCGGATTGAGCTGATCGAGACACTGGTCCCCGATGAAAACCAGAACCGCGCCCGGCAGATGACGCTCGACGTTCTGACGGCACATCCTGATCTGGAGGGTGTGTGGGGGATCACGTCGGTCGCGCTCCCTGGGGCGGCGGAAGCGGTTCGGCAGGCGGAAAAGACCGGCAAAGTGTATGTGACTGGACTCAGTCTTCCCTCCACGGTGCGGAGCTACGTCAAAGACGGCACGATTAAGCAGTTTGTGTTGTGGAGTCCCGCCGACCTGGGGTATCTCACCTTGCATACGGCGAAGGCGCTTGCTGACAAGAAGCTGTCCCCTGGGGAACAGACTTTCGGTCGACTGAGAGGAATTCAGGTTCTCAAGGACGAAGTGATTCTGGGGCCGCCTCTGGTCTTTAACCAGGACAATATCGATCAGTACGAGTTTTGATCGGCACGACCGCGTGACTGTAGGCGTCTTTCTCCGAAAGACTGCCCCGATGTGCGTCCGCTGGCAAAACACCGCACTCGGGGCAGCCCCAAGACTCACAACGAAATTCATCCTGTTAAAAAACAACACGACGAGGGGCGTCGCGGAATGGCGAGAGTCCCGGCGAAGAGGCGAAGCCCCGACAGTGTCCAACTCATTTCGCGACGGCAACATCGTCAATTCGCCACACAGGGGCGTATCAACGCTGTGCCAGATGAATTCGACGCGACGGCGGAGATGTTTTACAATCGCTATTGCGCTCCTGCGAATTCCGACAACGCATAACCAAGCTGCTGATTTACCTTCCTTGTGAGACCCCAGTCATGACCCGAGTCGTTGGAATTGGCGGAATCTTCTTCAAAGCGAAAGATGCCCCGGCACTGCGCGAGTGGTACCGCCAGCACCTGGGGATCGACGTGCAAAGCTGGGGAGGCACGACGTTTCGGTGGCAGACGCCCGAACGCCCGAACCCTGACGGCGCGACGGTCTGGAGCGTGTTTGACATGTCGTCGAAGTACCTCGACCCCAGCCCGGCACCGTTCATGATCAACTACAGGGTGGAAGACCTGGACGCGGTGCTGGCGGCCCTGCGGGCTGAAGGCTGCGCCGTCGACGACAAGACTGAGAATTCAGAATACGGCAAGTTCGGCTGGGTGATGGATCCCGAGGGAAACCGCGTCGAACTTTGGCAACCGCCGACGACACCCGTCCCCGAGTGAGGGGAGGGAAACGGGGCCACCCGATGGATCAACTCCGGCAATTCCCGGAGTTTGCGAATCCCCAGGAAATCAAGATTCGAGTTGACTACTGGAATAGTCACTGGTACTATGTGACTATTCCGATAGTCATTCCGGGGAGTTCAAGATGTCCAAGACACCCGAGCCGCTGGGGCAGGTGCAACTCGAGATTTTGCGATACGTCGCCGAGCATCATCCGATTCGCGTGAGCGATGTCGCGGAGTATTTCGCGCAGACCGCCGGCAAAGCCCGGACCACGGTGCTGACCGTTCTCGAAAAACTGCGCGAGAAGGGATATCTGTCGCGACGCAAGTTGAACGGGGCGTTTCACTACGCCCCCCGGCTCGGGCAGGACCAAGTGCTGGCGAGCGTCGTCCAGAGGTTTGTCGACGAGACGCTGGGGGGATCGGTCTCTCCGTTCATCGCATTCCTCGCCGACTCGCCCCAACTGACCGACGCCGAACTGGCGAAACTAAAATCACTCGTTTCGAAACTCGAAGTCCGCCGACAGACGGAGAAGCCCTGAATCATGAGTGCCACTGTTTTAATGAGTGTCAACGGGTTCAATGAGCTGTCGGCGGTCTGGGGATCACACATGGGGGCCGCGTGCTGGCGGGGAGGCTTGGCCCTGCTGGTGGCGCTCCTGCTGGTTCGACTCGTGCGAAGCCTGCCTGCCGCCGCTCGGTGCTGGATGTGGCGGTTGGCGTTTCTCAATCTGCTGATCGTGGGACTCTGGTTCTCGCCAGTTCAACTGCGACTGCTGCCCCCGCTTCAGACTCACCCGGTGCCACTTGCCGAACAGGTGATTGAGTCGCCAACCGCGACTCACCGACAGCCTGAGACGATGCCCGATTTACCAACGGAAACGGCGTCACAGACCGAGCCCCAAACGATTCGACGATACCCTCTCGAAGTCGGCCCCAGGACGCCGCTCAATGTCACCAGCCTCGCGTTCATCGCCTGGATGATTGGAGTCACTCTGTTTTCGTTCCGATTGCTTTGGCAGTGGTCGCGCGTGCGAATGTTCCTCCGCGGTACTTCGCTTGTTGTTGATTCCACACTGCAATCCCGGCTCGTGGCGACCTGTCGTCGCATGAACGTGCGGTTCACACCGGAATTGCGAGTTTCGAGTGATGTCGGGTCACCATGCCTGGTGGGAGTCTTCCGTCCGGTGATTGTGCTGCCGACACAGGTTCTTAGGTCGTGTTCCCGAGAGGCGCTCGACGCGGCTCTATCGCATGAACTCGCTCATGTCCATCGGCGCGATCTCTTGTGGAACTGGCTGCCGGCGGTCGCAGAGGTGCTGTTTTTCTTCCACCCCCTGGTCTGGCTGGCGCGGCGAGATTGGCGGTTGTCGCAGGAGATTGCCGCCGACGAGCTGGCGATCTCCGCCTCGCATGTCGACGTTGTCGACTACGCCGGTCGGTTGTTGGAGCTGGTGTCTATCTGCCGGTCGACGACCCTCCCCTCGCATCTGGCCGTCGCGGTCAGCGAGACGTTCACCCAGCCCAGTTTACGGACCACCGCCATGCGCTCGGGCGGCGGGCCTGCTCACCGTCGCCGCCCTGGGAATTGTTCCGTGGAATGTGACTCATCGCGATGGGGTCGCGGAGGCGATGGATGCTGAAACTTCACCCGCCGAGTCCCCGCCGAGTCCTAAGCCGGCGCACCCCGAGAATGAGCGGCTCGCCACGCCAGCCGAGGCCATTCTCGCGGTCGAAAAACTGGGGGGTGACGTGGTTCTCGACACAAATGCCGCCGACACCCGCGTGATTTCCGTCGGCCTGTTCAAGACGAAGGCGACCGACAACGATCTGCGGGGGTTGAAAGCCCTGACGACGCTCCGAGCGCTCACCCTGGTCGCCACCCCGGTGACAGACGCCGGCCTCGAACAGATCTCGGGTCTGACGAACCTGGGATTGCTGGAATTGGACGAGACCGCCATCAGCGATGTGGGACTGGTTCACTTACGCGGATTGACTCGGATGGGGGAACTCGGACTGAGTCGGACAAAAATCACCAATCGGGGACTGGCGCATCTCAAGGAAATGAAAAACCTGGTGATGCTGCTTCTGGAGGGGACGAAGATCTCCGATGAGGGAATGACGCACCTAAATGAATTCACCCGCTTGAAGACGCTGACCCTCAGTTCGACTGCGGTCACCGACGCCGGCCTGGAGACATTGCGAACATTGACGGAGCTGCACGATCTCCGCTTGAACTACACCGAGGTCGGAGACGCTGGCTTGGCCCATTTGGCGGGGGCCACTGAACTGCGGACCTTGCTGCTTCACAAGACCAAGGTCACAGACGCCAGTGTCCAACGATTGTCGGAGTTCAAACACCTGCGATTTCTAGACGTCGATAAAACCGCCCTGACCGAGGCGGGGGTCAAGCAACTGCGTACGAAACTTCCCGCCTGCCAGATCGTCTGGAACGTGCCGAAGCAGGATCTTCCCGCGCTGCTGAAGGAATTCGAATCGGTGGAGCATTTCTGGCAGCAGGAAGAGGTTGGCAGAAAGTTGATCGCGACCGGCGACCCACGGGTCATCCCTGCGATGAAGCGGCTGCTGGGTGTGCCGAGTCGACGCCGTCGCTGCAACGCGGGCTGGGTTCTGGACGCGATGGGAGATGCTGCGGGCCTCCCCTCTGTTCTGCGGGAATTTGAAGACACTGCCGATCGGGCCGTCGAACCGGGTGGCCGGCCGTCGAAAAACGGCGTCCCCGATGTCGGTTTGCAAATCGCCGACGATCGATACTACGCCGCTCTGGTCCTGGGAAGAATTGGCAAACGGGAGGCGGTCCCCGCGCTGATCGAAGGATTGAAGGACGAAACGGTCAACCTTCGGTCGGCGATTTCGCTCGCCCAGATTGGTGATCGGCAGGCCATCCCGCCACTTCGTCAAATGGCGATCGATTCGCCAACCAAGCGCCTGTGGGCCAGTTACGGACTCGCGGCTTCCTGTTCGAAGTGGTGGAGAACGAGCCGAGTTGGACCGATCGCCGACATGCCGTCGAAGTGCTGGGAACGATCGGCGACCGCCGCTCGACATCGACGGTCATCGACGCCCTTCGGGATGAACAGATCAACGTCCGAGTGAGCGCGGCGATCGCGCTGGGAAAAATCGGCGACCCGGTGGCCCTCCCGGCGCTCACCGCGGCTCTCACAGACACCGAGGAAACCACAATCAACGCGCCGACAACCTTGGCACACCATGCCCGCGAGGCGATTGACGCGATTCACAAACGGCAACGGACGGTCGATGGAGTGCCGGACGGACGGAAATAGAGGTGAGACAGGATGAAAGGGATGAAGAGGATGGACAGGATTAGGACAGGGATGGATGGAAGTCGAATGGCGGGAGACGCGGCGAAGAGGCGAAGCTCCGACGGGGGTCAATTCATATCGCGACGGACGGCTCGATTGGGAGGATGAACGGCCTATTTACCACGGGAACGATTTTTTGAAAAAATTGCCGATCACCACCGTCTTTAGTGGTACGAGGCCGCTCGACACGACGGCCGAATTCACTTCACTCCTGCCAAAGGATCGGTTGGTCATGCTCCAGGTATTCTCGTCGGTTTCCGTCCGTCGTCTGCTGCAATCCGTGGTGGCGCTGCTGCTGGTTCTCTTTGTCGCGACGCAATCGTTCGCGATACAAGGACACAGTGGGTGTCACCCGAAACAATGTGCGTGTCCCCGGGCACTTCGCGGTGGTGTATCACTATGAATGGAATGAGACCGACTGGACCGATCTGGCGTTCCTGTGCGACGCCAACGGGAATTTCTACGAGATTCTGCCGGTTGACTCCACAGGGATTGTGAATCAACCCTTCCTGCTGGCCAATGTCAGCATCAAGCTCTTGGGCGAAGCGGTGCTTGCCGCGCTCAAAGACGACATGAACAAGGCCGATCGAGACACCTTGAGGGAGATCATCGACGCGTCGGATGCGAAAGCGCTGCTGACGTTCACCATGCGACTGGAACAGGCCCTCGGTCGCTGATCCGGCAATGACGCGTCCGTCGACGGCTCGCCTGCCGCCGAGTGGATCGAAGGAATCAAAATCCAACGATCTCCGGCGGCAGAATCGTCTTGTCGTATTTCGAAGTTTTGAACTACGATCCCGAGCGCATCCTGAGGCTGTACTTTCTGGTTCGTGAAGTCATGTTCCGCTTCCTGCCCCTGGTCTGCTGGTTCTGGCTGGCGTTTGGCCAGTTGGCCCCCGCCCAGACCGAGATGCCTGGGGAGGCTGGGGTGGATGTGGAGGCCGGGGCGGACGTGGAGTCTGGGGGGTGGACCGAAACGGGCGAACTCGAACTCATCGCCCCTCCGTCGTTTCCGGTCGAATCCGTCGACCCGGAGGACGATCTGGTGGATCCGGCTTCGGCTGACGCGACCGACTTTCTGCCCCCGCTCGACGCTCCGTCCCCTTTGTTTCTTCTCCCGATGGATCTGGAGTTTCTCCCCGACTATGACTCCCCGTTTTTGCCCATCCAATACGACTTCGATCGCGCGGTGACTCCCGAAGACCTGCAGTCCGGCCGATTTCAGCGGGTCGTCACGGAATCGGATCAGTCCGACGAGACCACGAACCGAACGTGGCGAAGTCGGATCATCCGCCGATTTTCCGGACTGTTCGACGAATGGACGTCGCGGATCTCCCTGGGAGGGCGCTCGCTGGCGGGGAACAGCGATCAGAATTTCATCGACCTGATCGCCGACTTTGAAAACAAGACCCCGCTGCGGGCGACTCAGGTGAATCTGGGAGGCCAATTCGGGCAATCCAACGACAAGGTGGTCGCGAATCGCTGGTTCGCGAACTCAACCACCGACTTCTACCACGGCGACAAGTGGCTGACGTTCACCAAAGTGATGGATCAGTACGATGCCTTGCAGAACCTCGATTACCGGGGAACATTTTCCGCAGGGATCGGCTATCGGTTTTTATTTGATGACCAGCGCCGGATCATCACGCGCGTGGGGCCGGGTGTGACGGTGGAATCTTTCCATAACCCGGCGGATACACGGACAACCCCCGACCTTTTCGCCGAGTTGGAATTGCGGTTGCCTTTGTGGAAACGCCTCAAGTGGGAACAGAAGTCGACCGTCTTCCCGAGCCTTTCGGAGCTGGCGGTGGGCAGGGCCCAGAATCAGACGTCGATCCTGTACGCGTTTGACGAACGCGAGCGGTGGAGTTTGCGGGTTGGCTGGCTCTATCAGTACAACAGTCAACCGAACGTGGGAAAAGTTCCCTCCGATTACACCACGAACGTGTCGATCATGTATCAGCGGAAGTAAGGTTCCGTTCAGAATTCGTGAAAAGTCGAACTTGCCCGTGGAGATTCCACGAACTAGACTTTCACGTACGCGCAAAGATGGGGGTTTGCATACCCATTTCGCGCACGCGGCCGTCCCGGGTTGCATCCGGTACGACCGTCGGCTGGTTGTTTCTCCATCCCACCGCAGCGCCAGGCCGGGTTGACCAGTCCCATGACCGTGAGTCTGTACATTGAGTGTTGGCACGAAGCTGCCAAACACAAGTGGATTGAGAGCCAGAAGCATGGAACGGACCTCGGCGACGAGGCGCTCCACGACTGGTTTTCCCGCCATTGGCCGATCTATTGCCGGATTGGTCGCTTGGAACACTTGGCCGGCATTCGTGCCTGGACCGAGTTCCCAATGGACGATTTCAATCTGATCACGCATCTCCAAGCGCAGGGAGACAACGAAACGATCGATTGGATTCTCGAGCGAGCCTGGCAGGGGCTTGAAAACCTGAACCTGATCAACGACGCACACGAATGGGCTCTGCCGATCGACAGGGTGATCGAAATCCTCGGGGCGCTGCATCTGAATCTGGCGCAACTCGATCCCCCGATGTCGAGACCCGCCCCACAGCGGTTCGCGACCCCGCGGACTCTGCAATCGGGCGACTGAACCCGGACGATGCGGTCGCGGGCATTGCGGACGCGGATCCGTCCACCGACCCGCTCCCTTTTCAATCCGCGGGCACCCGAAGTTGATGTCGGGGTTGAGGCTCGTGATCTCATCCACTCTGCTGAGTCGGGTTCTCGGGGCAGTTCGAGACACGGCCACCGCCGGCCTGTTTGGACTCGGGCCCGTGATGGACGCGTTCGCATTCGCGTTTCGCATCCCCAACCTCGCCCGCAGACTCTTCGGCGAAGGGGCGCTCTCGGCCACCTTCCTGCCCGCTTTCTCCAAAGAATACGAACACTCCGCCGCCACCGGTCACCGGGGGGCGTGGCAATTGACCAGCGCCGTTCTCACCCTGCTGGCGCTCGGTTTGACGGGACTGGTGATTGTGGGCGAATTGATTCTCGCCCTGATGGCTCACTTTGCCTACGACGGGGGGAAAGCCGAACTGCTGCTGGGGCTGACCGCGGTCATGCTCCCGTACGCGGTTTTGATCTGCCTCGCCGCCCAAGTCTCGGCTGTCCTGCAGGCCCTCGGCCGGTTCGGCTGGCCCTCATTCGTCCCGGTCGTGCTGAATATCTGCTGGCTGACCGGAGTCTGGGCGGCGCACCGCTGGGCTCACGAACAGCCGACCGCCCAGGCCTACACGATGGCGGCGGCGATTCTGCTCGCCGGTGTCTTTCAACTCGCGCTGCAGATTCCCGAACTGTATCGGTTGGGATTCCGTTACGAACGGGAATGGCGACCGGTCTGGGGAGACGTCATGGGAATCATCCGCGCGATCCTTCCCGTCACAATCGCCCTGTCGATCACACAAATCAACTCGGTACTCGACAGTCTGGTGGCCTGGGTCTTTTCCCGCCCGCCCAACGGCAGCTTGACCATGGCGTTGCCCGGTTCCCCAGAATATCCGCTTCAGGCGGGAGCGGTCTCGGCACTGTATTTTGGCGAACGGATTTACCAGTTTCCGCTCGGGGTGTTTGGTGTCGCACTGGGAACGGTGCTGTTCCCCCTGCTTGCGCGACACGCCGCCCGTGGGGAACTCAAACGTCTGCGCGATGACCTGTCTCTGGCGTTGCGGCTGGTGCTGGTAATCGGTATTCCCGCCAGCCTGGGATTGATGGCGGTCGCGCACCCCCTCACCCGCGCTCTGCTGCAACATGGCGAATTTGGCGAATCCGACGCGAATCGGACGTCGGCGATGATCTCGGCCTACAGCCTGGGGGTGTGGGCGTATTGCGGAATTCCCGTCCTGTTTCGTGGTTTTTACGCCGTCGGAGACCGCACCGCGCCGCTGCGGATCGGGATGTTCGCCGTTCTGCTCGATACCGTTTTGAATCTCACCCTCATCTGGTTCCTGGCCGAGCAGGGACTCGCGTGCAGCACCGCGATTTCCGCGATGGCACAGTTCGGCCTGTTGTGCGTCCTGCTGCAACGCCGGGTCGGGCGCTTCGACTGGCCGCGGTTCTGGGTCACCGCATGCAAAGCACTTGTCGCGTCACTGGTGATGCTGGCGGTCTGCCTGCTGGTTCAACAGAATCAGCCCGACTGGGGCGAAATGCTGACCGTGGTGATTCCCCGGGGACATCGTTGGCTGCGTGTCGGGGGAGATCTGGTGGCGTTGGGGGTACCGGTCGCGATCGCGGGCCTCGTGTACCTGTTGATGGCCTGGATTTTGTCGCTCAACGATCTCTGGCTGCTGTTTCAGCGAGACAAGTCGGAAGGGGATCTCCCGCCGATCGATCCGAGTTGAGGCCGGCCCCACGGACCGATAGACTGGATCTCCTGTTCTGATGGGCGACAGTCCAACACGCCTCGTGATTCCTGCTGGTTCCTTCGAACCAATCCAACGCACTCGATATTCACCCCTGGCTCCCGTCGCGAATCCGGCGACAGCCAAGGGGCTTGGTCCCGCATCCGATGCCGAATCTTGACGACACTCACTGGCAAACCGCCGGCGCTCAGGCGCTCGACGTGTATTTCCTGGGAGTGGTCGACTTCGACGCCGCGCTGGCATTGCAGACGCAGATCGCGCTCGAACTGCGTTCCCGCGATGATCGGCGGACTATTTGCCTGGTCTGCGAACATCCGCCGTTGATCACCGTCGGTCGCGATGGTAGTCGCTCGCAAATTGGGTGCGAACCCGCCGACCTGGTCGCCCTGCAACTCGAAGTCCGCTGGCTGAACCGGGGGGGTGGCGTGCAGATGCATGCCCCCGGGCAAATCGCCTTGTATCCAATCGCCCCTCTCGATCGGCTGGGGCAGTCGGTCACGGGCTTCCGAGACCTTCTGGCGCGAATCGCCTGTCTCGCCTGCCGGGAACAGCGGCTGGCCGCCGTCCATGTCGCGGGAACCGGGTCGATCGCCACACGGGGTGGCCAGGTGGGGCAGGTGGGAATCGCGGTCCGTTCCGGAATCAGTCGGCACGGCCTGTTCCTGAACGTCAATCCCTCCCCCCGGTTGTACCAACTGGTGGACGCCGGCCTCGGACGCCCGACTTCCATCGCGGAAGACCGCCAGCGACCGATTTCAATGGGAGCGGTTCGGGAATCTCTGGTGCGACACCTGGCCGACGAACTCGAGTTCGAACGCTTTCATCTCTACACAGGGCACCCCTCGTTGAAGCGAACCCGGAAGGTCGTGGCGTATGCTTGAGATCTTGAACACTGCTCCCACGGAACCAGCGCCGGCGAGGCGTCGCCTCCCTCCGTGGCTGAAGCGCCCGATGCCGAATCCGGAGATGATGTTCACCGGCTCCGTGATTCGCGACTTGCGACTCGAAACAGTCTGCGAAAGCGCGAAGTGCCCGAATCGCACCGAGTGCTGGTCACAACGGACCGCCACGTTCATGATTTTGGGCAACGTCTGCACGAGGCCGTGTGGGTTCTGTTCCGTCCCGAAGGGGAAGACCGAGGCACTCGAAGCCGACGAACCGGAACGGGTCGCCGAGGCGGCAGAGCGTTTGGGATTGAAATACGTGGTGATCACCTCCGTCACCCGTGATGATCTGCCCGATGGGGGTGCCGACCATTTTTACCGTTGTGTTCTGGCAGTGCGTGAACGAACTGGCGCGACCGTGGAAGTGCTGGTCCCGGATTTTCTCGGAAAGCCGGCGGCGATCGATCGGGTGATTGAATCGCGTCCCGAGGTGTTCAACCACAACACCGAAACGGTCCCCAGGCTGTATCACCGGGTTCGCCGGAATGCGAATTACCAGCGAACGCTCGACCTGTTGGCGCAGGTGAAACGACGTGCGCCCAACATGAAAACCAAGAGTGGTTTGATGCTGGGGCTGGGGGAGACGATCGACGAACTGTTTGACGTACTCGTCGACCTGCGGGGTGTCGGGTGCGACATTCTGACGCTGGGCCAATACTTGCAGCCCACGCTTGAGCATTTGCCGGTGGAGCGATTTGTCCCGCCGGAAGAGTTCGACGAAATTGGCGTGAGAGCGCGCAAGCTCGGATTCTCGCTGGTGGCGAGCGGGCCGTTTGTGCGGTCGAGTTACCATGCGGGAGAAATGGCCGAGGCGGCGAATGTCCCGGACGCCGGCGCGTTGTACTCGATCGATGGAAATTCCGACGTCCCCTGAACGACGTCGGTCGTGAGTGAGACTACCCCTTCCCAACTTCATCTCAACCTGACAGTGAGGAGCGACTCATGCGGACTCGATTGGGACTTGCGACGGTGTGTGTGCTGGGCGGATTGTTGTTGGGAACGCTGTTTGGCCCCCGGCCGACCGCGGCGCAGATCGGTTCGAATCGCGGGTTTTTCAGCACGCTGAAGGTTGGGGATATGGTCGAGACGGCGTACGACAGCGTCGGCAAGACCGTGTTGCGAACGTATGACGACGAGGCGAACAAGGTGAAAATGATCGCTCGCGTCACCGACATCGGAGGGGAGTTCATCGTCCTCGAAATCAAGTCCCCCGATCCCATGAGCAAAGAAGTCTGGAGTGTGCGGTATCCGGTGCAGTCGATCGGTTCGATCTTTCACGTCTCAGGGGCGGCTCCTCCTGGAAGCGACCCGACGGTCCCCAACGACGTGAAGGGCAAGACTCCCACCAAGACCAAAAAGGGTGTGAAGTAGGCGAGCGCTCGGTTTGGCGGATCACTCGCGGTGCCGATTCCCGATCTCCGCCATTTTCACCCGATTGAACAACTCCCTTCCGGGTCGGATTCCATGCGCATCGCTTTTGGCGGCCTGCTTCACGAAACCAGTACGTTCGCGAAGACCCCCACAACACTGGCTCACTTCGCCAGTGGCTTCGGCATCTACCGCGGTCCCGAGATTCTCGCGCGGTTTCGCGGTGCCAATATCTGCACCGGCGGGTTCATCGACCGGCTCGAACAGGAAAGCCACGACATGGTCCCGCTGCTGTGGGCGTTCGCCTACCCCAGTGGGTTGATTGTCGCCGACGACTACGCGGCGCTCAAAGGGGAATTTCTCGACCACCTGCGGAGGGAAATCGCCTCTCCCGCGGGAGTAGATGGTGTGCTGCTCGACCTTCATGGCGCAATGGTGGTCGAGGGAATTCCCGACGCCGACGGCGATTTTGTCGCCGCCGTCCGGGAAGTGGTCGGACCCGACCGTCCGATCGTCGTCACGTACGATCTGCATGGAAACCATAGTTTGCCCCGCATGCGGTCGGCGACCGCCTCGATCGGGTTCGACACCTATCCGCACGTCGATATGGCCGAGCGCGGTCGCGAGGCGGCGGAGCTGATTCTGGCGACCCTCTCAGGAAAGGTCGTACCCGTCACGGCGTTTCGTTCGATCCCCATGTTCTGGAACGCGCCGTGTCAGGTGACCGGGCATCCTCCGATGAATGAGGTGATCGATCTGCTGCATGCCATCGAACAGCGGCCGGGGATCCTCACCGCCAGCGTCTCCACCGGATTCCCCTGGGCCGACGTGCCCAACATGGGATCGAGTGTGTGGGTGACAGCGGATCGCGATCAGGAACTCGCCGACCGGACGGCACAGGAACTCGCCGACTGGATTTGGGAACGCCGGGAGCGGTGGCAGTGCCCCCCGCTGAGTGTCGCAGCGGCTCTCGACAAAGGGGAATCGCACGGAAAATACCCGATCATCCTCGCCGACCACGCCGACAACACGGGAGGTGGTGCCCCGGGGGATTCGACGGAAGTGTTGCAGACCTTCCTCGATCGGGGCTTGAAGGACGCCGCCATTCTGTACATTGTGGATCCCGAGGTGGTCGAACTCGCCCACCGGGCGGGAGTCGGCGCGATTCTGGACACGGAAGTTGGCGGAAAGTCTGATCCGATTCAGGGACCGCCAGTGAAGATGCGGGCGACGGTCCGGGCGCTCTCGCAGGGGGACTTCACCTACGACGGTCCGATGTACGCCGGCCTGACGGGAAACATGGGGCCCTCCTGCTGGATCGAACAGAACGGGGTCCATGTGGTCGTGGTCACCGCGACCGAACAGCCTCTGGGGCCGGCTTTCGCGT
Source organism: Planctomycetota bacterium (assembly GCA_026692825.1). Taxonomy (GTDB): domain Bacteria; phylum Planctomycetota; class Planctomycetia; order Planctomycetales; family Planctomycetaceae; genus UBA10511. Next base: position 13,296 of record JAPLOC010000152.1, read on the forward strand.
TGACACTCGGGCTCGACTGCCGCCGGTTGAAGTACATCGCGGTGAAATCCGCCGTCCATTTTCGCGCGAGCTTTGAACCGTTCGCGGGACTGATCCTGAGTGTCGACGCCCGGGGCACGCACACCCACGATTTTCGGGCGCTGAATTACCAGCACCGACCCCGTCCGATGTACCCGCTCTGAGCTGCGATTGTCGAAATGTCTCAACGCGGACCGCGCGGAGAATCAGTCGCCAAGCGGGCCGTTGGCCATGATCCGCAACGGGTTCAATTGACCACTGCGCCCCATTGATGCGCAATGCTTCGTTGATGTATAGTCTCTTCAGATTGACTGCACAGACGTCCCACCTTGCCTGGACCGTAGAGTCCCAACCTTGTGCCAGGCGCACTTCACACTGTCGTCGCGCACCCCCCGAGCGGCGATTGTGGCCCGCCCCACCCAAAGACTCAGAATCATGCGTTCCCTGGCTCTTCGATTTCGCCCGGCGCGACTTGCAAGTCCGCTCTGTTGCCTGGCACTCTGTGTCCCGTTTTCGAACGCGCTGGGACAAGACCCGAAACCCGAGGCGGCGGCCGCGCCCGTTCAGCCAGAAACGGTGACACGTCCCGAACTCCCCGAAATTCCCCCCGATGCCGACGAACTGAAGCTGCGACCCGACTCCGACGGGAAACTCAAGTTCAACTTTCAAGGACAGCCCTGGAGTGCGGTGGTCGAATGGCTCGCCGAGGTGTCGGGATTGAGCCTCGACTGGCAGGAATTGCCTGCGGGCTTCCTCAATCTGCGAACCCAACAGTCCTACTCGGTCGAAGAGGCTCGTGACCTCATCAACCGCCATCTGCTCGATCGGGGTTTCACCCTGCTGAAAGATGGCGAAATTCTGTCGGTGATGAAGATCACGAAGCTCGATCCAAGTCTGGTCCCCCGGCTGGAACCAGACGAGCTGCTCGACGCGATGCCGCATGATTTCGTCCGCGTCACGTTTCCCTCGATTGGATCACCGCTGAGACCGCCGCCGAGGATTTGCGTCCCCTCATCAGCCCCAACGGCAAACTGACAACAATCAAATCGTCGAACCACCTCGAAGCGATGGATGCTGTCGCGAATTTGCGGGAGATTCGCAAGCTGGTCAGCGACCCCGAATCGCCCCGCGGTCCGCGCCGTCTGGTAAAGCAGTTCCACCTCGAACACGCCAAGGCGGCGGAAGTCCAGCAGCAGTTACAGAAGCTGCTGGGACTGGATAAAGGCCCGTCCGCAGACCCGGCGGCGATGATGCAGCAGATGGCGAACTTCATGAAGCAGGCGGGAGTCGCTCCCGGGGATCTCGCCAAAGCGAAACCGACTCAGCCTCCGCCGGTCCATATCGTCGCCAACGCGCGTGACAACAGTGTGCTGGTCAACGCTCCCGCGGATCAAATGGCGCTGGTGACCGAGGCGATCAAGGTGATCGACGTCCCGAACGACCGCTCGCGATCGGTGTTAAGAAATTCGAATCGCGTCCAGTCGTATCCTTTACGGGTGGCCGAGCCTGAGTCCGTAATGAAGCTGCTGACGGAACTGGCTGACCTCGATCCCGAAACGCGGTTGCAAGTCGACAAAAAGAACCGCGCGATTGTCGCCCACGCGAATCTCGCCGACCATCTCACGATTCGGACACTGATCGACAAACTCGACGGAACCGTCCGCACATTCCGTGTGATTCCCTTGAGCCGACTGGAGGCCGATTATGTCGCCGGCTCGTTGAATCTGGTGATGGGTGGGGGAGAAGTCACCAAACGCCAGTCGAGTAAGGACGCCGAGGACGAAACCCGGCGGTTTCGCGTGGTGGCCGACGTCGAAAAAAATCGGCTGCTGTTGTGGGTCAATGACGACGAACTTGCCGATGTGCAGCGATTGCTGGTGGAGCTGGGCGAACCCGAAGAGTCGGCCGCCGAAACTCCCACAACCGTGCGCGCCCTGGACTCGACTGATCCCGCTGTCACCGAGAGCGTTCTGCGTAAAATCCAGAGTGAATGGCCCGACCTGGCACCCAACCCGCTGGAATTCGGTCCCGGGGCGAAAGTCCCCCCTGCCGCTGAAACTCCCGCCGAAAAGCCGGCTCCCCCGCGTAAGCCGAGGCGGTCGGCCCGGGTCGAACCTGCCGACGAAAGGTCAGAACTCCCCGCAGCGGAACGCCGGATCACCAAGCCGATCCCCATGCGGCTCACCGGACTACCGTCCCGCAGCGAAGCTCCCGCGATTTCCCCCAGCCCGCTGGCCGACGCGGCGAAAGTCGATTCGAGTGGGGTCGAGAATCCCGCTTCCGACGGAGCTTCTCCAATTCGAATTGAACGCGACGCCCAAGGGCGGCTGGTGGTCGCCTCGCAGGATGCGCAGGCGGTGGAGCTGTTGCAGAAGCTGTTTGCGCAAAGCAAGCCGCAGAATAGCGGGTTCCACGTCTTTCGCATGAAGAACAAGACGACCTGGGCGGTGACGATCGCGGAGAATCTGAAGCAGTTTTTTGACGAACGCCGCAAGGCGGAGGAGAAGCGGGCGACGGAACAAAGTGTGTCGCGGTGGTTCGACCCGGCGGGAGGAAAGTGGATCGAAACGCCGCGGGGCGACGCAGCGTCGGCGGTCAAGAAGCTGCGGAATCCACCGAAGTTCATCGTGGATGAAGAGTCGAATTCCATTCTGGCGGTCGAGGCCGACGCCGAACAGATTCGGACGGCGGAACAGTTGATCGATCTGTACGACACCCCGGAAGCCCAGGAATCGCCCGTGGTCCGGACGACGCGTCTGGTTCCAATCCGATTCGGAAATCCGAAGCAGATCGCCGACACGTTGAAGGACGTTTACAAAGACCTGTTAACCAGCGCCACCGAACCGGCCCCGACGGGGAAGAAGAAACGCAACACCGAACCGACGTACACGCTGGCGGATGGCAAAGGAAAGTCGACGACCGGGACGCTGTTGCGGTTCAAGGGACAATTGGCGATTGGGGTCGACGAGAGTTCGTCGAGCGTGGTGATTTCGGCACCGCTGGCGCTGGTGGATACGGTCGCTGAGACCGTGACTGCACTCGACGACGCGGCCCGGTTGAACAAACCCAAGTTGCAGGTGTTCAAGCTGGGGCGGGGAGTTGATGTGACGGAGGTTCAGAAGCGGTTGAATCAGGCGATCAACAAGGGGAAATGATGCCCTGGTCCTGGAATTCGTGGCGGGATTTCAGAGAGGATCCATCGATCAACAGATCCAGCGGCTATGTTCTTTTCCCCTCTTCCCGTATAGAATGCGGGTCGCGCTCCCCATCCGTCGAAACACAGGACGAAGGTTCATGGATCATCAGTTACGTGAAAGGTGCGAAGATCTGCTGACGCGGATCACGCATTTACAGGACTCTCTTTGACTTGGCTGGCAAGCTGAGTCAATCCGCTGAAATCAACGCCAAAATGGTGGCGGCGGGCTTCTGGGACAATCCGACGAAGGCGCAGGAACTGGTGGAAGAGCTGCGCCGGCTGACCGCTGAGACGAAGCCGTTGCAGGAATTGCGCGATGCCGCCGGTGATCTGTCGGTCCTCATGGAGTTCGCCGACGAAGACGAAGGGAGCGCTGCGGAACTCGCCACCACGGCCGAAACGCTCTCGGTGCGTCTCGCGCAGGTCGAACTGCAGGCGACCCTGTCGGCTCCCGAAGACATCTCTGGCGCCTACCTGAGTGTCCAGGCGGGTGAAGGGGGGACCGACGCCTCCGACTTCGCCGGCATGTTGCTGCGCATGTATCAGCGCTGGGCCGAGGACAACGGGTTCAAGACCGAACTGATCGACATGTCGGAAGCCGAAGCGGGAATCCGCAGCGCGGCGATCGCCATCCGGGGAGACTATGCCTATGGTCTGCTCAAAGGAGAGGTCGGCGTTCATCGGTTGATTCGCATCAGCCCGTTCGATTCCGCCGGGCGTC
>JAPLOC010000153.1 GCA_026692825.1 Planctomycetota bacterium
ACGACGTTTCAATCTGTCTCCACTCAACTCCGTCGAAGGACGTCCAGACCGCGGCGTCGTAGGAACGCCGTCCGCCACATTGTCGCGCCGACGCCGACAGGCGGCGGCTGGGTCGGATCAGCGTCACCCGTCGTTTGACCTCACCGTCGTTCGTCGTGCGAGCAGTCGTTTTCGATACGGCGTTTCAATCTGTCTCCACTCAACTTTGCCGAAGATGTCCAGACCGCGGCGTCGTAGGAACGCCGTCCGCCACATGTCGCGACGACGGCCTGGTCGAGCGACCCTTTGAAGTCGTCTCGTGGCGCTGGTAGCATCTCCCCCCGTTCGACAACTTCGTTTCGCAACGTTGGCGGTCGGCAAACAACTCGACTTCGACCCGAGAGAGAGCGAGCAGAAGTTTCATGAAGAGTACGAAAACAGCCGTGGTCGCATTCCTGACCTTGACCGTCGGGGTGTTCATCGGTTGGGTGGTCGCACAGGACCAGCCCCGGAAGTCCGATGGACCAGCCAGGTACAAGATGACGACTGAGATTGCCCCCGGGATCGCCGTTCCGGACAAAGTGGAGACTCGGTTCGGCACGCTAAACTTTTTTGACGGCGTCCCGGACAAGGCGAGTACCGAAAAGATCTACGACAACCTCGACTTTCAGCGGGCCGTGCAAGCCTACCTGCTCGGCCTGCCGGTGGTAAACCAGGTGGCAAACCGCGACAACATCCTCAAGCTGGGACCGGTGAACGCGACCGTTCCCATCTGGGACAACCTCGTGGACTCCCGAACGGTTGAGCTGACCGCCAATGACAACACACCCTATTCCTGGTTTTGGCTGGATCTCCGCAAGGGACCGCTCGTCATCGAAGCGCCACCAAAGGTTCTTGGTCTCGTCGACGACATCTGGTACCACTGGAATGGGGACATTGGCATCACCGGGCCGGACAAGGGCAGGGGGGGCAAATACCTGCTGCTGCCGCCAGGTTATAAGGGCGAAGTCCCTGAAGGGTACTTTATTATTAAACCCGGTTCCTTCAGTGTGTGGGCCGCGTGGCGCAGCTTCGTCGTGGACGGTGACCCGAAACCCGGCGTGGATGCGGTGAAGAAGTTCACCAAAATTTACCCTCTGTCGCAGGCGGCGAGCCCACCAGATTTGAAATTTGTCGACATGTCAGCCAAGCCATTCAACATGGTCGGACCGGCCGACTACCGGTTTTGGGAATTGCTGAACCAGGTCGTACAGGATGAACCAACCGACACAGTCGACTCGACGACGCTCGGCCTCTGGGCGTCTGTCGGAATTCGGAAAGGCCAGCCGTTCAAACCTGATGAACGCATGAAGCGGATTCTGACCGAAGCGGCCGCCGTTGGCGACGCGACGGGCCGGGCGCTCGCCTATCGCGTGAGAGAGAAAAGTGCTTACTTTTTCGAGGATCGGCAATGGAAGATGCCGTTCATCGGAGGTTACAAGTTTGAGTGGCAGCCGGGGGTTCCGAACCTCGACGCGTCCGCCATGTACTTTTTCGCCGCCACCGGCGTTACTCCCGCGATGGATACGAAAATCGTCGGCGAGGGGTCGACGTATCCCTGGACGGCCGTGGATTCGAAAGGCAATGCCCTGGACGGCGGCAAGAATTACAGACTGCATCTGCCCCCGAAGATTCCAGTCAAGACGTTCTGGTCGGTCATTGTTTATGACACCCAGACCCGCTCAATGCTTCAAACGGACCATCAATTCCCGAGCGTCAGCAGCCAGAACAAGAAAACGCAGGTCAACGACGACGGCTCGGTCGACGTTTACTTTGGCCCCAAGGCCCCGCCGGGAAAAGAAAGCAATTGGGTCCAAACCATTCCCGGCAAGAGCTGGTTCACCATCCTGCGTCTGTATGGCCCGCTGGAGCCGTGGTTCGACAAGAGCTGGCGGCCCGATGACATTGCGCCAGTCGATTAGAGCCAACTCAACGCGAGAGATGACTTGAGGTTGTACCCACGAAAACAAGCCAATCCCGCCCCGTTCCCAAACTCCTCATGAGTTCGAATTTCGATCCGGTCGCGATTCTAGAAGTCGCGCTGTCATCGATGTTCATCGCGCTCTCGTTGACTGCCGCGGCGGTCTGTTGGCGTTATCGTCGTCTCAGCCGGTGGACATTGCTCCTTCTTTTCGCGTGCATCTGGTCTGTGACGCGGTCGACGTTGATTTTGGTCGTTGACATCTCGCGTTTGGCACCGGTTGAATTTCTCGATGAGCCAAGCGATCGATTCCTCAGCGGACTGGCCTTTGTCCTGAGTGTTCCTGAAACGCTGTTGTTGGCCGGCGGTGTCATGGCGTTGTTGAATCAACTGGTGCCGCGTCTTTTCGACCAGCGCGGGGGATCGACGCCTCGCTGGGCCGATTCAACGAGCGAAACTCCCAGGCAGGAATGGGGGCAGTGATCGATGGATTTTGACGCACTCGTTTCCATCACGCTTCCAACCGTGAACCTGCTGGTCGACTTCGTGGCGTTCCTGTTCTGCTATCGCTATCGCCGACATTCCGGCTGGATATACAGCCTGGCAGCCGGACATCTGGGATTCGCCTGTGGATCGGCGGCGTCAGTTCTCGGTTGGATAGTGAATCTATTTGCGTCGAATCGGGAAGTCGCCAATTCGGCATTTGAGCTTCTTCTGTGGTCAATCCGCATCGGGAACTACGTTTCCTTCCTCAGTTCAATTCTCTGGACAATCGGCCTGGCGGGCGTTTTGCACGACTTTGACCGGCGGCGTCGCCTTTGGGAGCAACTTGAAAACGACGGTCCGCCCCACTCTCCTGCGACTCGAGCGGCTGGTTGAGTGTTGGCACGTGATCATTGCGGGTCAGTTTGTTCCACGCAGCAACCTCCGCACCACCTCGGCCTGGATTTCGTCCGGCGGCCAATCCGGGTGTTGCGACCGGACGCCGGCGGCGACAAGCAGCCGCGCCAGCCGGTGCGACTCGGAAACCATACGTACCCTTTTCCCCGGGCGTCTTGCGGCGCAAGATCTCCGCCACGGCGCGGTCGACAATCTCGATCTTGGCGGGCAGCGGACGGGAAACGGTCGTTGTGATCTCCAACATACCATGCCATGTGGCGTCTAATTCGCTCCGCAGCACTTCTTAAACTTCTTGCCGCTGCCGCAAGGACACGGATCGTTGCGGCCGACCCGCGGGGTCTCGTTCCGAACTGTTGTCGGTAAGGGGGGCGGAATGTCGAGAACGGGCTTCTGGCCGAGAGCGACAGAGTTCGCGTGAGTGGACGTTGGGCTTGGAGTCTCCTGAAACGAGAACCACCAATTCAACTCTTCCACCGTATCGTCAATGCCGGTCGGGTCGCAGGTGCGGAGCGACTTCTCGAATCGCGCCGGCCCCTCCGCCAGCCCCCGCTCCACTTCCTTCCAACTGACGACGGTGGGATCAATCAGGGCATGCGAAAATCCAGCTTTGATGTCCTCCAGCGATTCCTGCGGCGACATCAAAACAAGTTCCGCCACCACGCCGGAAACCAGAACTTCGTCATCCGTTTCAATGCCGGTCCGGAGGTGATCTCGCAACCGTTCAACAGCCTCGTCACGAGTGAGACTACCATCCCGAACCAAACATAGAAACGTCCGAGCCGCTTCCCACCGGACATACTCGTTCACCGTCGGCTCCCCGATCAGTCGATCCAGCTCTTTCGGCGATTCTGCCGTGAAGTGAGCCAAAATCCGGTGTAAACTCTCGGTGATCGCGTCGCCGAACAAGTCAAACGGACCATCTTCTGGCAGAGTCAGTGCCGCTCGAATGGCGGGCCACGCCTGGCCCGCCCGAAACTCGGTCAACAGGAAGAGCGCGAAAAAGTGAGCGTTTCCCTGAACCCCAGTGCCAGCAGCCACATTGGCTGTCGCCTGCTCGATGCACGCGATCAATCGCGGAATCATCGCGTCGCGATGCGCCTGTGCTGTGCGCAGGGCCTGCTCCGGGAGTTTCTTCACTCCTCCAGCAAGCTCCTCCATGACCTGATCGATGTTGAACTCAGCGTCTTTGGTGCCAGTCGGTGGCATCGCATCTCCGGAAAAGAAGTCGACTTCCGCAAAATCGGAATCGCAAACATCTGACCGGTTGCTGTCGCGGACGTCAACCCCCATCAAGACCGCGGTGTCGCAGGAACGCCGTCCGCCATTTTTGCCCGTGTCACGACGACGCCACAGGCGGCGGTCAGGCCAACACTTGGGGCCATTCGCTCAGGCGCCAGCGAACCCCGGCGGTCATTCCGGAAGGGTTCGTTGCCAGATGTTGCCCCTTTGCGGTAACTCGAACGACTGCGATTGTCGTCTTGCTTGACACACAGGTATGATGTGGATCGGCCGCTCACCGCGCAACTTTTTATCTCAACGGGAACGAACTTCGATGAATTTCGCGCGAACCCTGTCGACGGTGGCCTCACTGGTTCTGCTTTTCGGCACACTGGGATTCAAGCCCCCCCAGGCCCTGGACCGGGCCAAACTCGACGGAGCCGAACAGGAAATTACAAGTCTCGTGCTGGCCCCGAACGGAAGATGGGTCGCCGCGGGCTGCTTCGACGGGAAAGTCTGCGTCTGGGACGTCGACAAGAATAAGTTGATCCACACGATTTCGGCTCATGACAACGTGCGGACCATGGCCGGCACCGCCGACGGAAAGATTCTGGCGACCGGCGGGGGGGAAGGGAACGTGCGGCTGTGGGAACCGGAAACCGGCCGTGAGTTGAAGACGTTTCCCGGGGACCGCGAGGTCAGTGTGCTCGCAGGAGGCAGGTGACGAGGTCGATGCGCTGTCGGGCCACGAGAGTTACATGCATTCGTTTGCTGTCACCGCCGACGGTACGACACTGGCTTCGGTGGGCTTTGAAAACGAACGTCCCAACGAGATCTTTTTGTGGGATCTGGAAAAACGTGAGGTCAAGAGCCGTTTTCAGGGAGCCGATTTTTGGCCGGGATATGTCGTCTTTTCACCGGACGAAAAGACCCTGGCCGTCGCCGGAACACGTCTCAAACTCCCTTCCGATATCTCGGGAGTTGTGACGTTGTGGGATGTCGCCACCGGCAAGCAAGAGAAAGAATCGAAGCGCATTCCCTTGTCAGTTGACGCTGTGGCATACGCTCCCGATGGAAAACTGCTCGCCATCGCGACCGCTTTGGACGAGGTCGAGCTGTGGAACGCCGAGACGCTGGAACCGGTTACGAAATTGACCGGTCATACGAACAGCGTATCCCATGTGGCGTTTTCGGCTGATGGGAAATTGATTGCATCGGCAAGTCGAGACAAGACGGTGAGGCTGTGGAACGTCCCGCCAAAGGGAGCCGCGGCAACCAAGGGTGCGACTGGAAAGACCAAAGGAACGAAACCAACGAAACCCTCGAAAAAGAAATAACGGCCCGATTGAAGGCAAAGTTGGGTGCCACGGCCAGCGACCGAAGCGGGTCGGCCTTGCGCGCGGCTAAGGACATCTCGTGGTTGGGATTTGGGTGACCCTCGCTCCGAAGTAAGCCGGTGTAAAAATTCTGACCGAACTGCGGAAGGTGTTTGTGCGGCTCTGAGAGTGCGTACGACCGACGGAAAGAATTTGACAGGATGAAGAGGATGAAAGGGATGAACAGGATGGAGCTGCTCGCCATTCCTGCTCTCTGGATAAGCGGCTGAAATCGAAAAACTCCCAATCCACACGAACGACAGTCGCCTCAGAAATCCTGTCCATCCTCTTCATCCCTTTCATCCTGTCTAAAAATTCAACGGCCGGCTTGCAGGCTATTGGAAACCGGGGGGAGTTCGTTGGTTGGCGAACTCGCCGCGATTCCAGGGCCTGAGGTATCTGTGGGTCAAAGGGGAAGAGCTTTTTGAGAAAGCCCGCAATACCCTGGAGAAGCGGTTTGGTGAAACGACCCAACCGAAATGTAATTTCGTTCCCAAAGCATCGACCGGTCCTCGCGACACAAAGGAGATGGAGTTTCACAACCATATGTCCATGAAGGGGTTACAACAAATCCAGGCGCACAGACACCAAGCTGGCACGCGGTCTGCATTCACTCGTGTCTCGAACCGGTGTTCGCGGGAACGTTGCCGGTTTGCCCACCGGCCCGCCTGAGAAACGGGCCACCACCCCTCTTTGTGTCACATCCCCACTCCCACCTCCGGGCCGGCTGGATTCCCGCATCCGACCGGCCCGGTCTCATCCCCGGGGTGTGACCGGAATTCGTTCACGGACAGAGCCGCAATCGCTACAATCCCGCGCAGGGCCACACCCTGTTCTTTGCCTGCGCCCGGTTCCATTCCAGGAGTTTTCATGAGCGGTTTGTCCATTCGTCACGATGCCTGCGATCTCGATTTTCTGTCTTTGGGCGCGCTCGTCCATCGGCTTGATCCGGGCGTCATCCCCTTTCGCAAGGCAAAATCGCTCGACATTCATGTGTCCGGAGGCGAATACAACGTCGCCGCCAACCTCTCGGACTGCTTCGGTCTGAAGACCGGCGTCGCCACCGCTATGGTCGACTACGGGATTGGCGAACTTGTGCAGGCCCGGGTTCGTGAAATGGGTGTCAAGCCGTTCTACAACAGCGACCGGGGCCAGGGGGTGCGGGCTCCGGTGGTGTTCTACAACCGGGCCAACGAAGCCGGGGCGATGCTGAAGCCGGGCGACTTCGACTGGGCTTCGATCTTCGCCAAGGGAGTCCGCTGGTTCCATTCGGGAGGCATTTTCTCGGCCCTGTCCGAAACGACCGCGCCCTTGATTGTCGAGGGGATGAAAGCCGCGAAGGCGGCGGGTGCGATCAACTCGTTCGACCTCAATTACCGCGCGAAACTGTGGGCGGCGATTGGTGGTGATGAAAAGGGCCAGCAGGTGATTCGAACGATCGTCGAACAGGTCGACGCCCTCGTCGGCAATGAAGAAGACCTGCAAAAAGGCCTGGGGATCAAAGGCCCCGAGGTCGCTTCCACCAAGTCGAAACTCGATCCCGACGCGTTCTTCTCGATGATCGACCAGGCCGTCAAGAAGTTCCCCAACATCCGGATGGTGGCGACGACGCTGCGCGAAGTTCATTCAACCAACCGCCACGATTGGGCCGCCGTCCTGTGGCTCGATGGCAAGACGTACGTCAGCCCCACGATGGAACTCGATGTCATCGACCGCATTGGTGGGGGTGACGGTTTCGCGGCCGGCCTGTTCTACGGGCTGATCGCGGGGAAGACTCCCGAAGAGGCGCTGCGGCTCGGCTGGGCGCACGGTGCCCTGCTGACCACGTTCCCCGGTGACG
>JAPLOC010000154.1 GCA_026692825.1 Planctomycetota bacterium
GGCAAAAGTTCGTCCGACAGTTTCTGCCGTTCCGCTCCGTGCGATTGCTGAATCAACGCGTTCTTCGACCGGATCTCTTCGATTTGCGTCCGCGCCAAACTGAATCCGGTGGCGAAATCTTTGGGATCGCCCGAACCTCGGTCGAGGTCCGCGAGCAGTCGGCGGATCATCGCGGTCGAGGGGTCTTTGTATTCGCCGGGATAGCGGTTGATCTTGCGGGCGGCGTCGAGAGCCGACTGCTGCAACTTTCGACGGTCGGCGTCGGGGGTCGATTCGGCGCGGGACATCATTTCCTGCGCCCGGACCAGCTCCCATTGGATTCCCAATCCCACCCGGCTGGTCGCCGCGTTGCGGTTCGCTTTCAACCACCGCTGCGCCTCGGGAACCACCAACTGCCAGTCTTTGCGCTTTTCGTGATTCAGACACACCAGCCGAAATTGCAGCACGCGCGCCTGCAGGTCTTCCAGCGGGCTGTCGTCTTTGCCCCGGTGTTCCAGCAGCTCGTTGTAGATCCCGAGCGCCGTGGTCAGCTCATCCTGTTCCTCGAAACATTTTCCCTGCCACATGCGGGCGTACAGCCCCACCACCTGGCTGCGGTGTTTCGCGTGGATTCCTTCAAACGCCTTGGCGGCGTCGGTCAACAGCTTGATATTCTCGGGGGACTTCTTTTCGTGCGTCTGGGCTTCCTCGTGCAGCATCTGGGCGAGGTGGAACTCCGCCTGGATGAAATTGACGAACGCCTTTTCGCGAGCGGCGTACCGCTGTTTGTCGGTCTGCGGAATGAACTTGTCGAACGAATCGTATTCGACCTTGTACCGGTCGTAGGCGGCTTGAAAGACCTTGCGGGCCTCAGTCAGGAGTTCACGGGCCTGTTTCTGCAATTCCGCTCTGCGACCGGTGTTGTTGGGAGAATTCGCCTGCAGGATCAGTGCCTTCGCCTTGCCGGTGATCACCTCGGCGACTTCGCTGTTCGCCTGGCCGGCGAGCCGATGTTCGGGGTGTTCCTTGAGGAATTTCTCGAACTGTTTGCGGGCTTCGTCGTAGAGCCGCGACTGCGCCTCGGAATCGCGCGTGCGTCCCGCCTGGTCGAGCAGCGTCATCCCTCGTTCGTACGCCAGCCGCTCGCGCACGTCGGGGTCGAGATTGCCTCTTGCTTCGAGTTCGTCGAGGTAGAAAATCGCGTAGTCAAAGTAATCTTTGTTCCGGAGCGCCTGGAGAAAATCCAAAGGACGCTCGGCGGCCCCGGCCGGCGCACCCGCCAGCGCGACGCACACCGCCACGCAACCGATCACCCACTGCAAACGCATGCTGTTCTTCCTCGACGTTCGGGCGCACTTCACATACGTCAACATACCCCTCTGTCCCCCCGGGATCAAGCGGCAGGCGAGCCGGTCACCGTGGTTGGAACCGAATCGCGTCGATCAGAACATTCGCTGTCGCGGGCACACGAAGCACCACTGTGGTTTCTCCCAGGGGGCTGATCGCCGGGGTGTGATCGAGGGCGATTTCCGTCCACTCGGTTCCGATTCGAAACGGCTGCTCTTTTCCTCCGAGAAACAGCGCGATTTCCACCGGCTCGGCCGCCTTCAGCCAGGCGGTGAGTCGATGCGGAACGGTTGCCGTCGACAGGATGGGGGGGAGCAACGTGTCGCCGACTGGGAGAATCGCCGACTGTTCCCCCTCTTTGGCGTCAGCGCTCAGTTTCGGATTCCAGCGGGTCTGGCCTCCTTTCGTATGGCGGTCGAGATACGCGATCTGCGGCTCTTCAAACCCACCCCACAGACTGCACCCGTCATAGGACGGGACCGCGACTGTCGCGGTGATTCCCAGTTCTTTCGCCTCCACCCGCAACAGCGGTGTCGAACTGCGTAGCCCGGTCTTGGAAACGACCGAACCACTGACGAAACAGGGGAGCGTGGCCGCCGGGAGTTCGGCGCGACACTCCCCGTTCTCGATGGTCGCGGGAAATGTGTGCCAGTAGCGCCCCCGCCAATTGCCCGATTCGCCAAAGCTGGCGATCAGGTCGGCCGATTCGACCTCGTCGGCGACCCACCACCGCGCGATCAAGTGGTTCCCTTCGTTCTGGACCGACAGGGCCGAGACGGTCGGTAACGTTTTGATCCCCTTCAGATGCTCGTCCAGCCACGCGAAGATCGATTCGTCGTGGAGGCGTTGAGGCAGCGCGTGGTCCCAATTCGGCACCAGCGTCAACCGTTTCGGTCCCGCCGCCAGTTCGTAGGTGCGCATCACGCCCGACAGGAAATAGAACTGGTCGTTGGTCCCGGTGAACCAGGCGATCGGGGTTTTTCTTCGCGCGAGCCGGGCGGCGGGATCGAGAGTCACGCGCCAGCGCTCGCGATCCGCCGGCGTGGGGGGCGTGCGACCATTTCGGCTGTTGCCATCCCACCAGGCGTTCCCCAACTCCAGACTCCCCGTCCCATACAAACACGACCCGACTTTCAGTCGCGAGTCGATTCCAACCATCAGGGTTGTGAAAAACCCTCCCCAGGAACTCCCCGCCATACCAATACGATCGCGATCGACCTCCTCGCGTGATTCAAGGTACGAAACCGCTTTCAAGAGCGCGACCGCGCCGTGATAGATGGGGGCCTGGCGGGGATCTCCTTCGAGGATCAGCCCCGAGTTGATCGGATATCCGCCGGTCGAGCGGTAGCCTGGTTGCGGGAAGTCGATGCATAACGTCGCGTATCCCCGGCGGGCTCCGGCTTGCGTATAGGCGGGACTCGCCTGACCGAGTCCTCCCGGGTTCCAGATGTACGCCGGCAGTTGTTTCTGGCCCTCGGGGTACGAGAAGTACGCGAAGATCAAGACATCCTGGTTGCCATCCTGTTCCGAGTGAAACTGCACTTCCTCGGTGATGATTCCCTCGCCGACATGACGTTTGAGAATTTTTGGCCGCAGTGGCGTGGCCAATAGCGCGGGGACGTCGAAGACCGGATCGGCCTCGTCGGCACAAACCACAGTGGGCACGCAGAGGGTGAGTAACCCCAGTGCCACCCAGGATGTGCCGATGACGTGAAGTCGAACAAGGAATGAGGCGGGCACGATGTGGACTCTCCAGTAACTCGGAGCCGGTATGAAGAAAGTTTATTCGATGTCGATTGTCGAGACGACGCTCCTTCATTCTGTTCATCCGCGGTTCCTGACCTGAATTCGTGAGTCGATTGTGAATGGACGGGCGGAGGCAGTTTTTCGAACAAATACGCCTACGTTCCGAGTGCGCGGCCCGCTGTGCGTACTCCGTCTAACGACGCACTCCGGGCTGGCGCAACCTCACAAGCGTGCCGTCCACCGCGANNCCGCGAACTGAGTTGGCCCCCGTCGGGGCTTCGCCTTTTCGCCGCGATTCACCCCAATACCTACCAAAAACGACACCGCTGAAAAGTGCGGCCGAGTGCTGTCATTGCCTGCTGGGAGTCGAGGGAGGATGAAGGAATGGCGGGGACAAGGCCCCGCACTCCAGGGAATGACCGCTCAGTCGGTCGGCAACTCTCGTTCAACAGGGACCGGTACGACCGGAAGTTCAAAACAGGCAGCGTATTGGTCGTTTCTCACCAATAGTCGATTCTTGGCGAGCGCCGGATGGTTCCAGGTCTTGCCCGGCAGTGCTTCCAGCCTTCCCAATTCCTTCAGTTCTGAGGACGACGCCTCGACCAGCACCACCTCTCCCGATTCGGCCTGGACGAGAATGAGATTGTCGATCCGCAGGAGCTGCCCATGTCCATAACGACCATTCCTCCAGAAGCGCTTGCCCGTTTTCAATTCCAGACACGCCAGCACACCATCGTCCAGCCCGTAGACGAACTCTCCCCGAATGACCATGTTCGAAAACTTCGATTTGAGCTGTTTGTTCCGCCATTGGGGTCGAACCGTTTTCGATTCGGTGGTGAATTCCGGAACCAAGAGTGCGATCCCCTGCCCGTAGCCCGATGAAATCAGAATGCCGTCCAGTTCGCTTCCTCCAATCGCCTTGGCGACTTTCAGCGGCTGTGCGACGTTGACCATACTCTCGCCTTGGGTCACCCAGGGAAACTGCCACAACGTCGTTCCACTCTGCGGATCGTGTGCCGCCAGCCCGGTCCCGTGGAAATTCAGTATCACCTGCACCCCATCGAGTTCCACAACCTGCAGGGACGAATATCCCGCAGGGAAATCTTCGATGGCCCAGACCTCTTTACCCGTCATTTGATCGAATGCGACAACCGACCGACCGGGTCCAACGCCTGGCGCGACCACCACCAGATCACCAACGATGAGGGGCGAACCCGAAAGTCCCCAGCGGAGGTTATCGTGTTGCGGATCAGGCAGCAGTGAAGTACTCCAGGCCACTTTTCCCGTCGATCCCTCGAGGCAATTCAGCAGCCCAGTCGCCCCCAGAGAATAGACTCTCCCCTGGTGAATTGTCGGCGTGGCACGGGGGCCGTCACCATGGACTCCAACGCCTGTAAATAATGCCTGATCGCCATGCACCCAGCACTCGTTTCCGGTGAGCAGTTCGTAACAGACAACGCACTCCTGATCGCCGCGCTGTTCTTGTGTCACCGCGTGATCCCCCACAATCGCACAGCCCGACCACGCCGATCCGACCCGACGACGCCACAGTTCCTTGGGTGGCACCGACTGCCAGTCGGTCTCCAGTCCCACGTTCATGACGATTCCATCGCGGGTTGTCCCCAAAAAGCCCGGAAAATCGAACGGGGTTTCCTTCGAGAACTCCACGTGGAACGCTCGGGACTCGTCATTCGAGTCGGCGGACGGGGGAGGAATTCTCGCCCGGCTGGCCGACGAAAAGGGTGGCCAGACAAATGAGAATTTCGGAGTCAAATCACCAGCGAATCCCTCGAACTGCAACACTCCCGCCGCCCCGACCGGCACAGCGAGACCGATCACCGCCAGTCCAAGCCTCGTCCGCCACGAGATGCGGGAAAACAGCAGGAACCATAAGAAGGCAATCGCGGCCGACAGAAGGCCGGCGACCATCCACAACATCCAGCCCAATCCGCTGACCAACCTCGCACGCAGTTCCGGTTCCGTGGCCTGAAAGAACGCGACCAGCAGACCGAGTCCCATTCCGATGAACAGTGCCTGGGCAATCATTCGCACCCGTCGCAGAGGTGCCCGAGACTTCACTCCATCCGGTTGAGCTGCGTCGGTTGAGCGCGACATGACTAGGTTACCGGCACATCGGATTCGCCGGTTCGTCGCCACAAACCCCGGTTGATTTTCAGCCCCGCCCGGCGTTTCTTTCGCTCAAAACTCGTGCGGTAGTCGAGGTCGCTGGTCGGTGCTTTCTCTGGCGGGTCGGGGAGCCGTTCGAAGTCGGTTCGTGTTCCCAAGAGTTTCACCATCATCTCAAAATACTCGGCCACATCGGTCCAGGCATGCAGCAACCCCCCCGGCTCCAACACCCGCGCGACCTGGTCGAGAAACGCGTTCGTGAACAACCGCCGGCGGTGGTGACGGCGCTTCCACCACGGATCGGGGAAATAGATATGCACGCCGGCCAGCGACCCGGGAACGACATACTGCGCCAGCACCAGCTTCGCGTCGGCTCCCAGCATGCGGGCGTTGGGCATTTTGCGTTTCCGCAACCGCTCGGCGGCCCGTTTCCCCTCTTTGAAATCGCATTCGATGCCCACGAAGTTGCGTTCGGGCTGCGTCAGGCCGGCGTTCATCAGAAACAGACCCCGACCGGAACCGACTTCCAGTTCGACCGGGTGGTCATTGCCAAAGAATTGCTGCCAGTCGATCGGCGGGGCCGGGAGGTCGGCGAGCGTTTGAAACCACGGCCGCAGGGCGGCTTCGGAATCGGTCGGCTGAAACATCCGATGGCGCGAGATCGACCGGGCGACGTCGGCCGAGATGGCCGGCGGTTCGACGGTGTCTTCAACAATGATCCGCGCGGTCGGAATGAAGCCCGGCTTCGGAAGAGTCATACCGGTCGCGCCTACACGCCCTGGCTGCGGGAAATGGGGACGCCAATCATGCTGCCAGTGAAGACAATGCGATCGTCGACAATTCCCTGAAAGTCAAACGTCGCCCGGCCATTCGCGATTCGCCCGCAGTTCTTTCATCTTCGCCAGCAGAATCAGCCGGCAGTTGGGGAAGACCGGTCCGCGGAACCGGATTTCATCCATCCCGCCAAACCCGACAAAATCTCCCCCCAGCAGCTTGTACTTCTGGGCGTAAAAGCCCGCGAGCTGCGCCGCCGCCTCACACATGATGACGCCGGGCATCAGGGGGAACCCGGGCATGTGCCCCGGCACCCAGAATTCGTTTTCGGTGATGTCTTTGTAGCCAATGACCGCGTGGTTCACCGTGTCGACCCAGACCACCGCGGTCAGATGTTCCATCTGGTTCCGCTGCGGGTTGATTCGACGGATCGCTTCGATGTCGTACACCGGGCGGCTGAAGTCGACATGCGAGTAATCGAGTAGTGCGGGAGGGGGCATGGGTGAGCGAGGCGAAATCAGCCGATGGAAACAGACGCGAGGAACATCTTGGTACAACCCGACGCCCGGGGCGTCGGTCGACCGGAAGGGGCCAGATTGCTAGCCGAGACCCGCTATTTGACGGATCTGCGCCAAGTCGGTCAAGATGCGATCCGGTTTCAGTTCCGGATCGCGCACCTGCGTACCGGTCGCCCGCAGGCTGTTTTTGTCGCCGGCGTACAAAGCGGTTCGCATTCCGAGCTGTTTCGCCGGTGCCAGATCCTCGGCCAGACGCGACGAAACGTACAAAATTTCGCCCGAACCGACGCCAAATTCGCGCAACACGTCCAGGCACGGCTGAAACAACCGCTCCGACGGTGGCTGGACCCCCAGCTCAGAGGAGAGCGACACGCAGCCCGATGTGAGACAGCGCGAGAGCAACGTCGACCGTCCGGGATCGAGTACGCGGGACGCCTGCGTCAGGGTGAAGCACTGCCCCTCACCCACAATTCCCTGCAGCAGACCCGCTTCGTTGCTTTCGTGCAGCGCTTCGCGGGCGTGAGGGGTGGCTGCGACGCCCTGCAAGGCGGAATGGTAGAAGAACGCGATCTTGGCGGCGTAGTCGTCGAGACCGCCATAGATCGATTGATCCCAACTGTGCTTCTTTTCGAGCAGCCGCTCGACCAGTTTCTTCCAGACGGCGGCGGAGTCGACTTCGGGATGTTCCCCTTTGCGGACCTTCGCGGTCAGACGAAAATCTTCCACCAGCGGTTTGTATTGCTGGAACATCAGCTCCCACGGAGCGCCCGGCTTGCGGTACATGCTGTTCCACATGTTGAATTCCTGGACGGTTTTATCCAGGGCGACCTCCATCCGCAGAGGATCGTCCACCAGGTGGAGCAACTGGCCGTCGGAAATGGTGAGCAGGGTGCCGTACACATTCCATAAAACCGCCCGCACCTCCGGAAGAGGTTTCAGATACGGGGTCGCTTTGGCGGGGACGGGCGCGGGGGGCGTGGGCCAGATCAGTTCGCGTTCGTCGAGCCAGGCGGCATATTCGGCGAGGGTTTTTCCCATGGGGACAGTATCGCGCGGAGGGTGTCACTGTGGCAAGTGATGGGTCCGATGTCCAATGGATGGAAAACCAGACGTCCCCTGCCAGTCCAGTCCGGCAAGGGTCTGACGCACCGGTACTGAGAGTAGTTTCCGAACCGCAATTCGAATCGTGGAAGGGTGATCTGGGGTCTCGGATGGAAGTGTCGAATCACGAAAACACCAGCAGTCGCCGGCTTCCCGTCCCAACTTCCCGTCCCCACAAACACCATGGGACACTGGACCCATGCCTTCAAAATCCCAGGGGGGGTCTGGTGGGGACAGAGTCCCTCCCAGCTTCCGCCCAACCGCGTGATCAGCGGTATGGACAGATCCTTACCTCCGCGTCGCCACCAACACCCGCGCCCGCCCCGCCATGTCCTTCAAGATCCGCGGATCCCGAAACGACTCATTCTCCGCCGCCAGCCGCGACATCCGCTCCGCCTGCTCCGGCGAAAATTCAATCAGCAGCCTGCCTCCCGAAACCAAAAACGCCGGCACGGCGGCGAACAGCCTGCGAATGATCTCCAGACCGTCGGTTCCCCCCTTGAGCGCCAAGTGCGGCTCATGCAGTTTGACGTCGTTCGACAACTGCTCAATCTCGGCGTCGGCGATATACGGCGGATTGCTGACCACAAAGTCAAACTGCGAATCCGCAGGGAGCGGGGCGAACAAATCGCCATTCAGCAGCGTCACCCGGTCGGCGACTTTGTGCTTTTGGACATTATCGTTCGCGACCACCAAAGCCGGTGCCGAGATGTCGACCGCCGTCACCCGCGCGGTCGGCACATTGACCACCGTCGAGATCGCGATACAGCCCGACCCGGTCCCCAGTTCCAGAATCCGAGGGTTCTCGCACTTGCGGGCCTCGGTGATCAGTTCCAGCACCAGCGTTTCGGTGTCGGGCCGGGGAACCAGCACATCGCGATTGACCAGAAAATCGAGGCTGAAAAACTCCCGCCGACCGATCAGATACGCCACCGGCTCAGCCTGCGTGCGACGCTTCACCAGATCCCGCATGCGCGTCCGCTGCGGATCGGTGACGACTTCGTTGAATTGCACGTAGAGCTGAATTCGCGGGCAGCCCCGCGCCTCCGACAGCAACAGTTCCGCATCAAGCCGGGCGTTCTCGCACCCGTTCTTTTTCAGGTGCTGCGTCGTCCACTCGAGAATGCGTCCCACCGTCCAGGGGGCGTCGGCGGGAGGTTGAGCGGCGGGAGCGGACACGGCGGACGCCTTGATATGGTGCGGAAACGGGTCAGCGATCGATTCTGTTCGCGGTGGGTTGTTATTCCGGCTGTTGTCCGAGCCGTTCGTCGCGGTCAAATTTCAATAACGCGTCGACCATGTCATCAAGCTGACCCATAATGACCTGATCGAGCTTGTACAACGTCACTCCGATGCGGTGATCGGTGAGGCGATTCTGCGGGAAATTGTACGTGCGAATGCGCTCGCTGCGATCTCCCGAACCGACTTGCAGTTTGCGCTGTGTGGCGCGTTCGGCATGGGCCTGTTCCTGCCGCAGCTCGAGCAGCCGACTGCGGAGAACACGCATCGCCTTGGCTTTGTTCTTGTGCTGGCTCTTTTCGTCCTGACACTTCACAACCAGCCCGGTCGGAATGTGCGTGATGCGGACGGCGCTTTCGATCTTATTGACCTTTTGGCCACCAGGGCCACCGGCCCGCATGGTGTCTAGCCGCAGGCCTTCTTCTTTGCTTTCGATTTCGACTTCGGTCGCTTCCGGAAGGACGGCGACCGTCGCGAGACTGGTATGCACCCGGCCTTGCGTTTCGGTTTCAGGAACGCGCTGCACCCGGTGTCCGCCACTTTCGAATTGCAGACTGCGGTACGCCCCTTCGCCGGTGACGGAAAAGACCACTTCCCGAACCCCGCCCATGTCGGAGGGGGAGAATTCGAGAACTTCGCACTTCCAGTCGTGGACGGCGGCGTATTTCTGATACATGTCGTACAGATCGCGAGCGAAGAGAGCCGCCTCTTCCCCCCCCGTCCCCGCCCGGATTTCCATGATGAGACTGCCCCGCGTGGCGGCGTCTCCAGCGAGAACCAGATCTTCCAGTTCGGTCTGCAACGTCACCCGCTGCGCGTCGAGTGTGTTGAATTCCTCCTGGGCGTACGCCTTGAGGTCGGGGTCGGTCTCGCTGTCGACCATTGTTCGCGCGACTTCGACTTCGGTTTCAAGCCGATTGAACTCGCGGACTTTATGCGCCAATTTCGCCAGACCACCATATTCGCGCTGCACGGTTTGCAGCACGGTGGAGTCGGCGAGGACGGCGGGATCCTGAATGGAGCGTTCGAGTTCTTCGAATCGCTCGAGCTTGGCCTGCAAACTGGGAAACACGACAAAACCCCTGAAAAATCTAAGGACGGCCGGGAGACAGCGGGGAACACCGCAGAGAGGAACCGGGAGTGTGCTTCAACACACTCCCGAACCAATCAGGGAATTCCACGCCACAGGGGATGCGGCCCAGCTAGCCCTTCGCTTCGGCTTCGTTGCGGGCGGCCTCGGCCTTCGCTTCGGCCTTGGCGGCTTCCGCTTCGCCCGGCTTGTTGCCCCAGTTGTACTTGCGCTGGAACTTCTCGACGCGACCCGCCGTGTCGATGAACTTCACCTTGCCCGTGAAAAACGGATGGCACGCCGAGCAAATTTCGACGTGAATCTTGGCGCGGGTGCTGCGGGTTTTGAAGGTGTTGCCACAACCGCAGACGACGGTCGTTTCAACGTAATTGGGATGGATGTCTTGCTGCATGATGCTCGTCCCCCGGGGACGCGAACCTGAATGGGGTGAAGAAACCGGGATGGAAACCGATACGAAATCGGCTCATTCCCAACGCGGCCCGGAAACAATCTGCTGCCACGGCGCGGCGAACCAGCAGTTTATGGGAAGAGAATCGTCAAGACAAGCGCACATTCCGACTTGACAAATGTTTCCCAAAAAATATACTGGAGTCCATACGGTCCCTTAAGAACACGTGGACTGGTGTGACTTTTCTCGGTCTTCAGCGATAGTTTTCTTGAGGGGAAAAACGAAAAAACAGGAATTCTTCGAATAAATCGCGTGAACTTTCGAATCTGGTTAGCGTCTAAACCATTCACTGTGCGTATAAATACTCACGTCGAGTTGATTTCGTCCGCTGCGAATCCCCGACCCAAGATTTTGGGGGAATCGTGGTGGCAACTTGTCCCGCACCGTTCGACTGGCAACCAAGACGTCAGTCGACACAATTCAAGGAGGATTTGCGATGTTGGTTCTCAGTCGAAAGATTGGTGAGCGGATTGTCATTGAACCGGGGATCGAGATCGCGGTGGTCGAGATCCGTGGTGGCAAAGTCCGGTTGGGGATTGAAGCCCCCCGCGATATCAGCGTGCGACGGATGGAACTCGATCAGCGTGCCGAGTCCGATCTTCCCCTCGGAGTCCCCAGCGTGGCGGGCGAAACTGCTTCAACGCGGTAGGTCTAGGAATTCTCTGAACCATTCCACTCCCACGGAAACTGCTCCGGGGAGTGGTTTTTATTCACTTGGCGACACGTCGCGGTTTCTCGAGGAGCAGGTAGAACCGGCGTTTCCCGGGTTCGAATTTTTCGATCGCGTATCGGAGCATCGTGCGGGGCATCGCCGGTGCGTGGTCTTCCAGAAACGCCTCCAGCAGCGACTCGTCCCGGTCACCGACCTCCCGCAGCATCCAGCCTGTGGCTTTGTGGATCAGATCTTCCTTGTCACTCAGCAGCAGCCGACTCAGCGCCAGCGTGTCTTCGAACTGACCGAGACGGATGAAATGTTGCGTGGCGACAATCGCGATCCGGCGTTCCCAGAGACTGGCCGATTTTGCCAGTTCAACCAGCGGATTGCGGGATTTGTCCCTCAAGTATCCTCCGACAATCGCGGGTGCCGACGTATCGACGAGATCCCAGTTGTTGACGTGCCGGGAATTGGCGAGATAAAGGTCGTAAACCACTTTGCGATGGTCCGCATCGCACTTGCCGACGCTCAACACGAGAATCAACAGAGCGAGCAGGCGTTCCTCGTGAATCGGGGAACGCAGTAGAACCTCGATTTCAGGCAGCGGTAACTCTCGGAACTCACGGGCCAACGTGCGCAGTGCCGGGACGCGGATGCCGACGAAAGTGTCCCCCTCGCCGTATTGGCCTGGACCCGTTTTGAAGAACCGGGCAGAGGACGCCGCCACCTCGGGTGAGGCGAGAGCGTTCAGTTTCTGTCGGATTTGAGTGGAATTCATTATGCGTTGAGTTGCCAAGGGAACGAGTTGAAGCTGGCAGCGAAATTGTGGAATCTGATTTTGGCCTGGATTTCGTCGCCCAACAAGTGGTTAAGGATCTGTCCAAAATCAAAACCGCTTTGGTTGCTTGTTTCGGCAACGGTCGGCACGGCGAGTACCGAAGCGCGTCGTGTGGGCCAGCGGCGGGTGAAGCTAGGTTTTCAAGGAATGGCCAATGCGTTCCATGAGTTCAGGGCCCTCCTCCGCACGTCGAGGGAGGATGACGGTTCGGCCGGAACCAGGTCCCGCACTTCAAA
>JAPLOC010000155.1 GCA_026692825.1 Planctomycetota bacterium
CGCAACCCCAACAGCCTCAAGCTCAACCGCAGC
The DNA here is from genome assembly GCA_026692825.1 of Planctomycetota bacterium. Classification (GTDB taxonomy): domain Bacteria; phylum Planctomycetota; class Planctomycetia; order Planctomycetales; family Planctomycetaceae; genus UBA10511. Next base: position 34 of record JAPLOC010000155.1, read on the forward strand.
CAGCCGAGACACCGACGCAGGCCATAATTCTCGATTGAACCGTTCATGGATTTTCTGATCACGCTGCGAATCGCCCTGCGTGCGTTGGGCAAGAACAAGATGCGGGCGGGATTGACCGTGTTGGGGGTGGTGATCGGAATTGCCGCCGTCACCACTATGGTCTCACTGGGGCAAAGCGCGAGCGGTTTGGTCCAGGGGCAGTTTGAGCAACTGGGGACCAACGTGATCGTGGTCTTCCCCGGTTCGCGCCGCCGCGAGGGGGTTCGGGAGGGAACCGTCCCGACGCTCACCGCCAAAGACGCCGACGCGATCTCCAAAGAATGTCCATCGGTTCTCGCCGCCAGTCCGATTGTCGGGTTTCAAGGCCAGGTGATCTACGGCAACGCCAACGCCAGCCCCCGCGAAATCAGCGGTGTCGGTGCCGACCATCTGACGGTACGCAACTGGACGGTCCGGACCGGGGGATTCTTCACCGATCGCGACATCGCGGGGGCCGCCAAAGTCTGTGTCATCGGTCACACGCTGGTCGCCAAGTTGTTTCAAACCGCCAATCCGGTGGGCGAGAACGTTCGCATCAAGAATATCCCCTTCCGCGTGATTGGCGTGCTGGAGAAAAAGGGGGCGAATATGGTCGGAGAGGATCAGGACAATGTCGTGCTGGTTCCCTACACCACGGTCCGCAAACGGCTATACGGTTCGGAGTTTGACAACGTCAACGTGATTCTGGTCTCGGCCCGGTCGATAATGGTCGCGCAAGACGCCCAGTCAGAAATCACTCAGTTACTTTCAGAAAGGCACCGGATCCACCCGGGAGAGCCGCCCGATTTCACAGTTCAAGACACCGCGGAAATCGCCAAAGTGCTGGGGACGATCACGGGGACGTTGACCATGATGCTGTCGGCGATCGCCGCCATTTCGCTGCTGGTGGGCGGAGTCGGAATCATGAATATCATGCTGGTGTCGGTCACCGAACGGACTCGCGAGATTGGCATCCGCATGGCGGTCGGGGCACGGTCCGGCGATATCCTGCGCCAGTTCCTCGTCGAAGCGGTGATGCTCTCTTGCATTGGAGGAATCATCGGTTTCCTGCTGGGTGTCGGGGCGTCGTTGGGGATCACCGCGCTCATCAATTCGTTCACTACGGGGACGAAATGGCCGACGGTGATTTCAATCCCTGCGGCGATTATGGCGTTTGCCTTCGCGGCGATTGTCGGAGTGTTTTTCGGCTTCTACCCGGCACGCCGAGCGAGTATGCTGGATCCCATCGAAGCTTTGCGATACGAGTAGCTCCGCACGGATCCCGAATGCCCGCTCACCATCACTCCTCCGCGCCTGCGAAGTCGGCCACCGGTTCTCCACAGTCAAAGAAGTCGGCGACGCGCATCAACCGGCGGGGTGTGTTGCGAGCGGGTGTCTTGGGCTTGGGAGGGTTGGGCCTGGCTCAATTGCTTGAGGCCCGGGCGAAGGCGGCACCGGACGAATCACGGAAGACTTCGGTGATCTTTCTGTTTCTCCATGGTGGCCCCAGCCAGCTTGAGACGTATGACCTCAAGCCGCTGGCCAGTACCGATGTGCGCGGCCCGTGCCTTCCCATCCGGACGAATGTCTCGGGACTGGACCTGTGCGAGCTGTTGCCACTTCATGCGCAGCTCGCCCATCGCTTTTCGATCATCCGGTCGTGTACGCACGGTGAAGGGGGGCATTTCGAAGCGCACGGCCGGTTCATGTCGGGGAACCCGGGATTGAAGGCGGGCACCTACGAATCGACGCATCCTCAGATGGGGGCGGTTGTTGGTCGCGCGCTCAAATCTCGCGTCCGTGGCCTGCCGGCTGCTGTTGGAATGGGGCTGGTGATCTACAACAGCGCGTTCGGCGAGTACATTCCAGGGATTGGTGAAGGCTATTGGAGCAGCGCCTGGCGACCTCCGATTGTCACCAAAAACGGACTGCCGAATTCCACGCTGACGGTCGACGGGGCGCGACTCAGCGACCGGGTCGGACTGATGCGGCAATTCGACCTGTTGCGACGTGAGGTCGATCAGCGCGGGGTGATGGATTCACTCGACGAATTCAATCGGACGGCACTCGACATTCTCACTGCCGACAAAGCCCGGCGGGCATTTGACCTGTCCGAAGAAGATCCGAAACTCGTCGCCCAATACGGAGAGGAATGGGGCCAGAACGCGCTGGTCGCCAGGCGGCTGGTGGAGGCGGGGGTGAGTTTTGTCACCATCAGTGTGCCGGGGGGCGTGAAGGCGATGGACGCGCCCGGTTGGGACGATCACGCGGTGAACATTGACCTCCCCACGATCATGCGGCACCGCCTGCCGGTTTACGATCAGATCGTCACCACATTGATCAACGACATTTACAGTCGGGGACTGGATCAGGACGTGCTGGTGATCGCCGCCGGCGAATTCGGACGAACCCCCAAGGGAACATTGCAGCCGGGAACCGCGACGAAGCAACTGCAATGGGGGCGGGACCACTGGCCCGGCGCGCAATCGATCTTGATCTCCGGCGGCGGCCTGCGAATGGGCCAGGTGATCGGAGCGACCGATTCGCAGGCGGGATTTCCCATCGAACGGCCGCTTGATCCGCAAGACCTGCTGGCGACCCTGTACCGTCATCTGGGAATCGACCTGACGACCCATTTCCCTGACGGCGGTGGACGTCCCGTGGCGATCACCACGGGTATGCCGATCAAGGAATTGACCGGCTGATATCGACGGCGGCGTCCAATTCATTTCGCGACGTGATACGTGGAGGAACTGATCCACGCTACGGACACTTGCTCTCGGCCTCTGACGCTGTCAGTCGTTCGAAAACTGATAGGAATACAGGTCGCCATCCGCCAAAACAAACCGCAGCCGCACGACCCGGCCAGCGAGTTCCCCGACCTCTCCCCGCCCCTTCCAACGCGCTGTTTCGTCCACGGAGTCGCCGAACAGTTCGTCGGCGTCACCCAGAGCGAATCCAGGAATCGGCATCCCCTCCGAATCCTGAACTTCAACGCGCAGGCTGCCAGCGGCGGAGGTCGCGTAGTTGAGTGACAACCGTTTTCCGGAGAATTTCAGCGGCTTCGTGAGGAGTTCTCCTCCAGCCAAGGGGGCGTGGAACGAGACGAAACCATCGAGTCGCAGGGTATACCGCCGCACACGGTGCAGTTCATCCCGCCACGACCCTTCGTTGAAATGCATGGAGAGGTCGTTGGGGCAGTCTGGCGCTGCGGACTTCGTCTCAAACAATCCGTAGCTCTGGTAGTTATCGCCGTAGATCCAGCGGCCTTCCCCCTGCGGCCCGGGTCGCAGGAACGCCTCGTCCCAGCGCCGGAATGAAAGTCCATCCCGACTCGCCATGAACACGCCATCAGTCACTTCGGCTCCCGAGTAGGCATTGCTTCCCTGAAGTGAAGCGACAAACTGCGAACGCGTTTTGACCGGTTCCAATCGCTTGGCGTGTTCCGAAAGCGGCCGCGATACAAACCGTGTGGGAAATCCCAACAGCAAATGGGGTGCGCGGTAGTACGGAGCTATTTGGTTGGTATACATCTGCTGGGGCGGCGAATTGGGATAACTCAATCCCACGGGATCCGACCACTTGGTGAAATCACTTGAATGCGCCATGCCGATTGAACGGATCCCGCGAAACTCTCCCTCGCTGAAGTACCGGACATACATCGAATACCGACGGTGTGTCGCGTCCCAGAACACGGTGTTGTGGGAATCGAACGCCCCCTGGGTCACGACCGGTCCCTCACTGAGTTTCGACCAGTGAATTCCGTCAGCGGATTTGAAAGTCAACAGTCCCTTGCTGCTGGTCGTTCCCCCCACCGCCTTGAAGAGTTGATCCGGGGGACAATCGGGATTGGTGTCTTTGAACGGCGCGAAGTTATGCGTTTCGTATCCCCCGCGCCACAGGATGTTGTTCTCTTTGTTCCCTGTGTTATTCATCGTGGGGGGCCAGTCGAACAGACCGAGTTTCGGTTTGACCCAGTGGATGCCATCCTGGCTCTCGGCGTAACAGACCACCTCCGCCTGTGCCTGTCGCAAAGGCGGAGGATCGATGATGTAGCGGTGTCCGCGATAGTACATTCGATAGCGATCACCATCTGGGATCACCGTCGCGTATCCACTCGCGTTTCCTTCCCAGGGCAATTCGAAAGTGATCGCCACCTCTCGGGGAGTGGGGTGATGCAGCCGCAATTCCCCCTTTTCAGCCAGCCGTTCGATCAGAGATTCTTCGACGAACAACTCGCGCCGCGACCCGATCTCGACCGGCTCGGTCGCGGCGGAAGGGATCGCGGCGGCCAAGTGTGCGCCGGCGAGGACAAGCAGGCAAATCCAGCGAAGTTTCGGTGCAGCCACGTGAGTCTCCCGCAATAGAACAGTTCCACACCACCCGCTGCGCGAGGCGCGTCAGTCGGCAATCGCCTGGTACACCAGAGCCCGCAATTTCCCGTGGTCGTCAATATTTCCCGCGGGCAGCAGTTGAGTGAAGTACACGACCACAAGTTGTTCCTTCGGGTCGACCCAATAGGTCGAGTGGTAGGCACCGCCCCAGCCGAACTCACCAATCGTTCCGGGAGTGCCGCGAGTTCCGACATCCTCAAGAACGGAGAAACCGAGACCAAAACCCGTTCCGGAATTCCACGGAAACTTCACCGAGCCGAGATGGTTCACGGTCATCAGTTCAACAGTCTTTCGCGACAGAATGCGTCGACCGCCCAGTTCGCCCCCATTAAGCATCATCTGCAAGAACCGGCCATAGTCTCGCGCGGTCGAAACGAGGCCGGCCCCGCCCGAAAAACTCTTGCGCGGACCTTCGACATAGGCCCCCTGTCCCTCCATCCCACCCGGACCGGGAGCGACAATCAACTGGTCGGTTCCTTTGGGAGAATAGACGACCGCCAGTCGCGAGCGTTTTGCTTCCGGAAGATAAAAATGGGTGTCACTCATGCCGAGCGGCTCCAAAACCTTATTCGTCAGGAACTCGTCCAGGGGTTTGCCGCTCGCCTTTTCGATCACCACCCCCAGGATGTCGGTGTTGTATCCATAGACATAGCTTTCACCTGGCTGGGCATCGAAGGGAAGGGCGGCAATGCGGGCGACCGTGGCGGCGATGGGCTCATCCCGGTCGGCGAAATACCAGCCGGTGATTCCCGCTTCCTGCCATTTGTCACGGGCCGGGCCACTGCCGTAACCGATCCCCGCGGTATGCGTCAACAGATCGCGAATGGTAATCGGGCGTTTGGCTTTGACGATATCGTACCCCCCTTCCGGTTTGGCGACCGCGACCGTGGTCTCTTTGAACTCCGGAATGTACTTCCCGACCGGATCTGTGATCAGCAGTTTTCCCTCCTCCTGCAGGATCATCGCGCCGACACTGACCACCGCCTTCGTTTGTGACGCGATTCGAAAAATGGCGTCCGGTGGCATGGCGACTTTCGTCTCGCGGTCAAGCTCGCCGAATGCCCTGTGGTACGCGACTTTTCCCTTGCGGGCGACCAGGACAACCCCCCCGGGAAGTCGCCCCTGGCTGACGTATCCGTCGAGCGCCGCGGTCAATCGGGCCAGTCGACTGGAAGACAAACCCACCGACTCGGGGACCGCTTCCACGAGTGCCTGTCCATAGGCCGGTGCGGAGGGAACCGCAGTTCCCATCGCCAACCAGGCGATCAAGGGCAATGCGCGGACAAACCAGAATCGCCAGCCGATGTTCATGCTCAGACTCACGGGGGATCAACCGCTGAAGTAGTGAAAGCTCCGTGGCTGATCTCAATAGCAGAGAACTGGAATGTCAAGCGACCTGAGAAACGCCGTCGACTGGAGTACTTCTTCTGGATTGTGGATTGAAACACAGTTTGCCACCCGACAGGCCGGCAAAGCTCACCGTTGCGATTTGCCGATAAATCCGCTATCCCTCGCTCGCACGCGCTCGGCAACTCTTTCAGCCGGTCTTTTGTGTTGAACTGGCTGTTCTTCTGGGTCTCCACCCATCACGCTCTTTTGATTTGATCGAAGGTCTGTACTCATGCCCATCGCCACACCCAAACAATACGCCGCCATGCTCGACGCCGCCCAAAAGGGCGACTACGCATACGCGGCGATCAATGTCACCTCGATCATCACGATCAACGGGGCACTTAAGGCATTTGCCGACAAGAAATGCGACGGGATCATTCAGGTTTCAACCGGAGGTGGCGAATTCGCATCCGGTTTGAATGTGAAGGACGCGGCGTTTGGGGCGATCGTCCTGGCCGAGGCGGCCCATCGGCTGGCGGAAAAGCACAACGTGCTGGTCGCCCTGCACACCGACCACTGCCAGCCGAAGAAAGTCGATTCGTTTATGCGTCCGCTGATCGCCGAGACGGCGCGGCGGCGGGCAGCGGGACTGCCGAACCTGTTCCAGTCTCACATGCTGGACGCCAGCGAACTGCCTCTCGCGGAGAACATGAAGTTGTCGCGCGAGCTGCTGATCGAATGCGCCAAGAATGAGATCATTCTCGAAGTCGAGGCGGGAGTGGTCGGCGGGGAAGAGGATGGCGTCGACCATTCCGGTGCCCCGCGCGAGAAACTGTACACAACACCAGAAGACATGCTGTCAGTGTACGAGTCGCTCCATGGACTGGGTCGATACATGTTCGCGGCCACGTTTGGCAACGTCCACGGGCACTACAAGCCAGGGGCCGTCAAGCTGCGTCCCGACATCCTGAAGCAGGGGCAGGACGCGGTGACCAAGAAACACGGCGCGAAAGCGGAATTCGATCTGGTGTTCCACGGGGGATCGGGAACTCCGGTCGAAGAAATCCGCGAAACCCTGGCCTACGGCGTGGTAAAGATGAACATCGATACCGATACGCAATATGCGTTCACTCGTCCGGTCGCTGACCACATGTTCAAGAACTACGCGGGTGTTTTGAAGATCGACGGCGAAGTGGGTGATAAGAAGGCGTATGATCCGCGGGCGTACCTGAAGTTGGGGGAAAAGGGAGTCGCCGAGCGGTTGGGGTCGGCGTGCGACGACCTCTTGGCCACGGGAAAGACGTTGTTTGGGAAGGTCTGAAATCCAGACGACATTTCCAGATGCGGCGGATGGACGATTCCCAGAGGGGAATTGAAGTGGGATAATGGAGTTTAATCTCGTTCCCAAGCATAGCTGGGGAACGAGGGCTGCGCGGACCGTCTGTCCTGTCAAATTCTTTCCGTCGGTCGTACGCCCTCTCCTTCGGCCTCGACTGTCAGCCGAAGCCACCATGGGAGGATGCTCCATGACCGCCGACGATGGCGAGGGGACAGCGTCCTCTCTCCCAGCTTTGGTACGGCCGGCGAAGTAAAGCGGAAAAACCTCCGCCGAATTTCCCCACCCCGGGAACTCCCTCTGGCGCGCTTCTAGCTTGTGAGAAAACCCCCCAACGTAGGGGGCGTTCCGTTGTCACGTTCGATCCGTAATGACACAATTCCGCGACTACTCAGAGTCTAGGCAGGGGTCTGCCCAGAGAGTGACGATGCGAGGCGATTATGGCGAGTGACAGTTCCGGGGGAGCCCCAAAAAAGCTCAGTACCCAGGAAATCCTGGCGAAAGCACGGGCGGAGGCGGCGAAAAAGGCCGCTGGCGCAGAGGCTGCGCCAGCACCTGCGGCTGAATCAGCCGCCACTCCCGCGCCGGCGGCGAATCCAGCCCCCGCCACGGCACCGGCAAAGGCCCCAGCGGCCGCCGGGGCGAAACCCAAGTCGACCGCCGAGATTCTGGCTGCCGCTCGGGCCGCCAAGGCTGGCGCGTCGGCTCCGGAAGCTGTTGCAGCCGACGCTCCCGCACCGGCCGCCCCCAAACCAGCTCCCAAGCCGGCCGCTGCCGGCGGTTCGAAATCCACCGCCGACATCCTCGCCGCCGCCCGCGCCAATAAAGCCGGTGGATCGCCTGCACCAGCCTCGGTGACACCGGCTGCTGACAAGCCTGCGGCCATGCCAGCGGCGGCGAAGCCCATCGTTGCCGCCGCAGCCGTTGCGTCGGATGTTTCGGTCGAAGAGATGCTCGCAGCGGTTCGTCCGGGTGGCCCGGTTGCGAAGGCGGTCGCCGCCGAACAGCCCGTGGCGGCCCCCAAAGTCGCTCCTCCGATGCCGCCGCGTCCCGTGGTGGCCCCTAAGCCGGCTGCCAAAAAGGGCGACGGCGAGACTCGGCGGGGATTCATGGTCGTGTTGGCGATGCTCGCGTCGCCGTTCTTTATCGCGTGGGCCGCGGTCACCGCGACGGCTGGCGTCTGGACGCTCGGTCTGGCCCGGTTCATGCTCCCCAATGTCCTGACAGAACCCCCCAGCAAGTTCAAGATTGGTCCTCCGACCGATTACGATCTGGGAACCGTCGCGACAAAATGGGTCGCCCAGTTCGGGATCTGGATCGTTCATACCGACCAGTACAAAAGTAAAAACCTGATCTACGCCCTCGCCTCGGTCTGTACCCACTTGGGTTGCACCCCGAGCTGGCTTGAGGGAGAACGCAAATTCAAGTGCCCGTGCCACGGTTCAGGGTTCTACATCACCGGGGTCAATTTCGAAGGCCCCGCGCCGCGACCCCTCGAACGTGTCGGCATTCGGCTCTCTGAAGATGGAATGCTCGAAGTCGACAAGAGCGTCAAATTCCAGGAAGAAATGGGGCAGTGGAACGACGGCGCCTCCTTCTTCGAAGTCACCGCCTGACCACACCCGCCATCGCGAGGCGCTCGCCTCGTAGTGGCAGACACAGGCTTCCTTTCCGTCATCCCGTCCCGTACCGATAAGCCGCACCGATGTCCATCGGCGAATACATCAGAGACTCGCAGATCTGGAAGAGTATCTTCCGGCATCCGGCCCCCTACGACCGCCGCAACCGCGTGGTCGTCATGCTCACCAACTTCTTCCTGCACCTGCATCCGGTGTCGGTCAAGAAGCAGGGGATCGCGCTCTCCTACACTTGGTGCATGGGAGGAATCACCTTCTTCCTGTTCCTGGTGGAGGCGATCACTGGTGTGCTGTTGATGTTCTACTACCGGCCGACGCTGGAGTGGGCCTACAACGACATTCTCGCCCTCCGCGACGTCACCACGTTGGGGATCATGCGTGAAATCCATCGGTGGGGTGCCCACGCGATGGTGATCACGGTCTGGCTCCACATGTACCGGGTGTTTCTCACCGGCAGTTACAAGCCGCCCCGTGAGTTCAACTGGGTGGTCGGGGTCTTGCTGCTGGTGCTGACGTTGCTGCTGTCATTCACCGGCTATCTTCTTCCGTGGGATCAATTGGCGATCTGGGCGATCACGGTCGGATCGAACATGGCCCGCGCGACTCCGTTTCTGGGGCATGAAGGCCCCGGGGCTCAGATTCTGAATCTGGGGGGATATGACCTGATCACCAACGCCAGCGATGCCCGGTTCATTCTGCTGGGTGGTCGATTCGTGGGTGAGGCGACCCTCAACCGCTTCTACATTCTGCATTGTGTGGCCATCCCGTTGGTGGTCTCGTTGCTGATCGCGATTCACTTCTGGCGAGTCCGCAAAGATGGCGGCATCAGTCAGCCTCTGTAAGCCGACCCCCCAGCCTGGTTTTCCTCGAACATGAATCCGCATCCTGACCTGACGTCACAAGTCATCCGCAGCCTGGGCTGGCTGTATCTGGCGTTGTGCGCGATGAACATCGTTTGGACCTTCCGACTCGGGAAGGCCAAGGCGAGCGTCTCGGCGCTCGCGGGGTGGGCGACCTACTGCACGGCTCTCGCCCTCCTCGCGATGGTGCATCTCACCCAATTCGCCGAGCCGCAGA
>JAPLOC010000156.1:0-1416 GCA_026692825.1 Planctomycetota bacterium
CACGCATTCCCGAGCTGTTCTCATGAATGAAAATGCGTTTTTCCCCAGGTGTTGGCTCCGAAATCGAAATGAACGGATGAAATTCCGGCCCGCTGTTCGTTAATATCTGAAAAACCGTTTCAACAGGCCCGACTGGTCCACTGGTAGTTTTCCCTCCCCGAGTGAGCATCTGTTCGTATGTCTGCCATTCCCGATCCCGCCACATCACCCGTCACGTCATCCGTCGCCAAACCAACCACTCCCGAGCCGGCTGCCGCCGCCCAGATTGTTCTGGCCGTTCTGGCGTTTGCTGCCGCGTTGACTTACCTGGGGCCGGTATTACAGCCGTTTCTGGTGGCGGTATTTCTATTTTACGCCATGCGGTTTGGCGTGAAGACTCTAGCGAAGTTGGGAATGAGCCCCTGGACCGCCTCCGCGGCGTTGATTGGCATCATCCTCATCGCATCGATTCTGCTCTCGCAGCTTGTTTACCGCGAGTCGGCGATTTTTCAGAAGAACTGGCCTCGATACGAGGTCCGCATCACCGCAGTCCTCAACGAATGGATGCCGACGCCACCGGTTTCGTCGGGGGGGGAGCCGGAAAAATTCGGGGGCAACAATTCACCCGCCGACCCGTCTGACGCGGGGACTCGAAATTCCCCCGAAATCGCACAGCCCCGCGCGGCTTCCCCGACCGGCCAATCGCCCGAATCGCCGGGGCTGGAAACGGAGACCAACACGGAGTCGGGCGAAGCGACTGAACCACAATTGGCCGCGACCGTTCTAGCTGACCCATCTGCCCAGACCGATACCGCGGTTGATCCCACCTCCGAATCCCGAACCCAGCCTGAACGCACTCCCCAGGTTCCCGGTCGCAAAGAGCCGCCCAGTCGCCAACCGTTGACCAACCTCTTTCAAGTCTCCGCCCAGGACGTCATCAACTATGTCTTTTCACACAGTCTGGATGTGGTCGAACTGATCACCATGGCGTTTTTCTATCTCATCTTTCTGTTCCTTGGCAGCCGCAAATTGGAAGGACGGATGCTCCGCGCGTTTCCCGGCGAGCGGGGAGAGCGGCTGCTGGCGATTGGCCAGGGAATCAGCGAATCGATGGAACGGTTCATGGTGGTCAAAACCGTTGTCGGGCTGGGAATGGGATTCACCGCCGCCGTCGTGATGTACTTTCTGAAGGTCGAACACTGGCTGCTCTGGGCGTTCATCTTTTTTGCCTCGAATTACATCACCTACATCGGCAGCATCGCGGCGTGTGTGCCGCCGATCGTGATGGCATTTTTGGGAAACGGGATCTCCGCCGAGTCGATCTTCGTGGCACTTCTCATCGTCCTCAATCGCACGTTCTGGATCGACTTCGTCGAGATCAAGATGTCGGGGCGGCAACTCAATCTCGATCCCACCTTGCTGTTCCTGTGGCTCTCC
>JAPLOC010000156.1:1423-6299 GCA_026692825.1 Planctomycetota bacterium
GTGGGGGGTTCTGGGACTGATTCTCGCCTACCCCATGATGGCTGCGGTAAAGATCTCGCTCTGGCACCTGGGGGATACGCGGGGGTGGGCGGTGTTGTTGAGTGATGAGTGATGAGTGATGAGTGATGCGATCAACGACTTGCCGTGCCGTGATTACGAACCGCCAATTTTTTGATTGCCCGTCGGGTTGAGGGCTCCCTGGGCGCGATACCAGTCGATTGTCGTTCGCATTCCGTCGGCGAATGCGACGCGGGGAGTGTAGTTGAGTTCGCGACGGGCCTTTTCGATCGAAAAGCCCCGATTCCAACCCAGCAGTCGCAGTTCGATGGCGGTTTCATCGTGTTCGTCGTTCGGTCGAAACCAGCGGGGAAACCATTTGGACAGTTGCGCCCAGAAGAGCGGCAGGGCGGCACGCGGGACCGGGTAGCCCGCCAGTTCGCAAAGTGTCGAGATGAAATCGCGTTGTGTGACCAGGGGAAGGTCGGTGATGTGGTAGGTCTGACCGTAGGCCGCCGGGGTGGCGATCGCCGCGAAGACCGCGTCAGCCAGATTGCCCACGTACGTGTTCGAAAGCTGCTGTTCTCCGGACCCGATGTATCGGAATCGCTGTTCTTTGAGCCGTTTCAGCAATTGGGGCAAGACCCAGCGTTCGCCAGGACCGTAAAGCAAGCCAGGCCGCAGAACGGTGACGGGGACACCTTCGCGGGCCGACCATTCGTGCAACTGATTTTCGGCTTCAACGAGCGATGCCAGACACGCCCCGAGTCCCTGGACCGTGGGGGAGGTGGTTTCGTCGGTCCCGAAATGATCTCGGGCGGCGTGAACGCTAAGCGAACTGAGAAGGATAAAGCGGGTGACTGTGCCCGCCTGGTCGAGCGCATGGAGCAGGTTTCGGAGACCGTGGACGTGCAGTCGCCGATATTCTTCGCTGGGCCCCGCTCCAATGCGAGCGGCACAGTGAACGACGGTGGTCACGCCGGCGACCACACGATTGAGCGAATCGAGATCCGACAGGTCGGCGACTTCGACCGGGATGCCGTGGTGAACGAGGGCTGTGGTTTCGCTCGTGGAACGGACGAGTCCCTGTACCGAAAGCCCGAGTTCTTTGGCCCGCAGGCAGACCTGTGTACCGACGCACCCCGATCCTCCAGTGACGAGGATGAGTGGGGGGGCGGGGTCGGGTTGCGGCGTGGTCATTGTGAACTCAGAGAGGAAGGATGATTCTGCCGACTTTTGGCGTTCTGGTCGAGGGATGGAGCAGGCGAAAATTCACCCGAGGAAACAATCGGAGTGTATACAACAGTCATGTTGCCGGCCCAGTTGTGGTGGGTGGAATAGGACTCGTCCGGCACACCGCACCCCGGCGGACGATTTTTTCGACACCGCACGCGTCTCGGGGAGGTAATATCCCCACATCGGAAGTCGCCGGGGCGACCGAACGTACAGTTTCCCGACCTGCATCTGAGCCGTTGTCATGAAGTGGTTTGGCCTTCGCACAGTTTCTGCGACCTCTGTGACCCGAATCCAGCGAGGAATCGTCTGCGCGGGATTCGTAATCGCCAGTTTGGTGTTTTCGCCATTCGCCCATGCTCAAGGCGGTGCCAAAGGCCCGCTGGTGATTATCAACGCCGCCAGTTTTGAACGTCTGATGAGCCAGGCGGTGACCACCTTCGAGGCGGCGGGTCGGCCAGAACTCGCGGAGACCCTGGGAGGGGGACTCGCCCGGGTCAATGACCTGAAAGGGCTAACCCGCAATCAGTCGGTCGGCGTGATGATCTATCTGAACGGACTGTCCCCCTCGGCGGTCGCGTATGTGCCCGTGAAAAACATTGGCGACCTGTTGAAAACCGTCGAACTCGCCCCGGTCACGACGAAGAAGATCTCGGAGACGCAGTACGAGATCATGGGGCAACGCCAGACAATCTATGTTCGGCTCCAGGGCGATTACGCGTTTGTTTCGAACGAGTCGGCGGCGCTGGATGGAGAGATTCCCGATCCGGTCCAGGTGACGCGACGACTCTCGGCGCAATACGACCTCTCGGCGGCAATCAATCTCAAGGGGCTCGATCCCAATACCCGGTCGCTGTTTTACAACATTTTCAAAGCACAGGCGGAAAACGGGTTGCAACGGCGGGACAATGAACCCGAGGCGGCGTATGAATTGCGTCGCGCGGAAGGGGAACGAACCCTGGCCTCCGTCGAGATTCTGCTCAATCAGGGGGACGAGATTCTGGTGGGCTGGACTGTCTCGCAGGCGGAAAAAGTCGCCGCCCTGGAGATTGTCACCACGGCAACCCCTGGCAGCGAATACGCGTCGTACTTCAACGAATTGAAAGGGGCCCGCAGTCGGTTTTCCAATCTGCTGAATACGCAGAGTCCCCTGTCGGTCTCGATGTCGTGGAAGCTCGACAAACCGTCACGCAAGTCATTGCGGAAGATGCTGGCGGTCGCTCAGAAAGAGATGCTGGGGAACTTGGCGAAGGGAGACGACACGGCCGCCGACCAGGATCACCCGATTCGGCAACTGGTTCAGGTTTTGGATGCGACGTTTGTCGAAGGGCACGCCGACCTGATCGCCCAGATGGTGGGAACTCCGCCGGGACCGTACAGTCTGGTGGGGGGAATCAAGATGAACGATTCCGGAACGCTGACAAAGGCATTGGAAGACATTCTGGGTCGGCTGAAAGGGCGACCGCAGTTTTCGGACGTACGGCTGAATGCGTCGACGCACAAGGGAATCAACATCCACCGGTTGGAGCCGGCGCAGACGGGGAGTGGGGAAAACCGCGATCGAATGTTTGGAGGAAAGCCGGCGATTTATCTCGCGGTCGATGACCAGGTGTTGTGGTTCGCGGTGGGGGCCGACAATGCGCCGGTGGAGTTGAAGCGGGCGATTGACCGGGCGTCGGAGCCGGCGAAAGACGGGACAACGATTCCCTTTCAGTTGGTGATGAATTTCGCGAGTTGGACCGAGATCTTTGATCCGGAACAGCGGACGACGGGGTTCGCCGGCCTGGCGCGAAAATCGTTCAGCAAAGGGGGAGACTCGCTACGGTTGGAAGTGCTGCCGATCACCGACGGAGCCCGGTTCAGGATCCAGTTCGATGAGGCGTTTCTGCGACTGGCGGGTTCGGCGATCGCGCGACAGATGGATGGCGGCTCCAACTGAGGACTCCCCAAAAAACTCGTGTAGGAAGACTGGGGGATTTGTGGTAGAAGGGGCCGTCCGTCGGTTCTCGGGATCGTTTTGTGTTTGTTCAGGGAGGAACATTCCATGGCCCAATCAGGTTCTTCGTCGTCGAACTGGATGTGGAAGTTGGCGCTCGTCGCCGTCGTGGGCGGAGCGGGTTTCGTCGCGTCCAATCAGCACTGGATTGATATCAGTCAGTGGCCGATTGTCGGGCGGTTCGCCACGCCATCGGCTTCCGGAAAGTCGGGTGCCTCGGGACACGGTCCGGCTGTCGATCCGGTTGACGAAATCGAACTCCCCGAAGAAATCGCCGCCGCCCAGTACGAACCGGAGCCGACCCCTGACGACCAGGACGACGAACACTCGCTGGGCATGGATGAAACGTCCACCAGTGGTGTCACCCGGGCGGTTCACGAAGAAGATGCGGACGACTCGCTCGACAGCGAATTGGACGAGGAGGCCCCTCCCCGGCGGATCTCTTCGGGAAGCCGTTCAAGTGAGTCGACATCGCGCGGCGACGCGAAGTCTCGGAACCGTCGTGAATCGGCAGAAGCAGACGACGCCGACAGCGACACCGAAAGCGCTCAGCCATTTCGAGCCCGCAAAGCGACGCGGGCCGGGACCGGTGCCAGCGCCCGCCAGGTATCGAAGACCTCGGCCGATGTGGGGGATGACGATTCCGATGCGCTGCTCGAAATGTCGGAAATCAACGCGCTGATCGAAGCGAACGACTATGTCGCCGCCCAGCGGGCCTTGTCGAAGTGGTATTTCGCGCGCCCCGAAGATCGTGCTGCGATCCAACCGAAGCTCAACAAGCTCTCGCAGACGTTGTATTTCGCGCCGCAGCCGCACGTTTTCGATCCGTACGTCGTCCAGGCGGGGGATCAACTTCGGACGATTGGCAAGAAATACAACGTGTCGTGGGAGTACCTCGCGAAGCTGAATCACGTGGCTCCGTCGAAGATTCGTCAGGGACAGAAACTGAAGGTCGTTCCCGGTCCGTTTGGAGTGGTGGTTTCACTCAGTCGGTTCGAACTGGTTGTGCATCTCGACGGCTGCTACGTGAAGCACTACAAGGTCGGCGTGGGCAAAGACGGCTCCAGCCCGATTGGAACCTTTGCAGTCAAAAACAAGCAGGTCGACCCGACATACTACGGTCCCGATGGCGTGATCAAGAACGACGATCCCGAAAACCCGCTGGGGGAACGCTGGATCGACATTGGTGACAGCTTTGGGATTCATGGAACCAACGAACCGGATTCGATTGGCAAAGCCGAGTCCAAGGGCTGCATTCGCATGAAGAACAACGATGTCGCCGAGGTCTATGACTTTTTGGTCGTGGGATCGAAGGTCAAGATCGAGCGGTAGTCGCGGTTAGCGACTCGGAAACACATGGTCGACGGCCGCCTTAAGGTCAAGGCGGCGGAAGGTGCGTCCCGAGGCGGGGTCTGCGACGGGTTGGCCGGTTTGCTGAAAGATCGCGAGCATCGCCTCGGGGAGATTGGGCCCGTCAGGTTTCCAGTCGTATTTCGCGACGTCGATCGCTTCGCGGAGAATCATCGCGGCTCCGCACAAGACGGCATTGGACGACGACGTCGCGGCGGCGGGGACGACGAGATCGACTTTGGAGTGGCGGTCGAGATAGACGACGTCCTCCCCGGGCTTCACCGCGCCGATGGCGAAGCA
>JAPLOC010000157.1:0-2988 GCA_026692825.1 Planctomycetota bacterium
GCGACGAAAACTCCCTCCGGATTTTCGGGGGTCGGCTCGGTGGCCATCTCTTTGATCAGTTGAGCTTTCACGGTTCGTGCCTTCAGGAGCGGAGAGGATTACGCGAGTAATGAAAAGCGATGGAGACGGATTACGGGAAGGAAGGCAGCCCGTCGAGCTTGATCGAGCATTGCGCTTTGACCCCGTCTTTCAAATCCATCTTTCCACCCAGCGAAAACCCGGCTCCCGCAAACGGCCAGGTTGTCGGACCGGAGTCGGAGAATTTGACTTTCCAGAGCTGGATCGCGGGACTTGTCAGCAGGGAAATCAGCGACTTGTGTCCCGCAAGGGCAGGATCGAAAAACAACTCGAAACCGAGCGAGTCCCCCTCAGTGCGTCCGGTCGGCTTGTGCGGGATTCCGGCGTTCGCATTGTCGATCGTGTCCGCTTCGTAGGTTTCCGAAGCGAATTTCGGCAGGTCGATCGAGATGATCTGAGCGACCGCCGTGTAGACGGTGGCGATGTACTGTTCGAGGATCGACCCCTTGGTTTTCAACTGCGCCATTTGCCCGGCTCCTTAATTTCGCCACTGAACGAGGTACGATTGAGAAATGATGGAAACGACCAGGTCGTCTCCGTTGTCGGGCGGTGTGACATCCTCCGCCCCCCCTTCGATCACGACTGCCGCAATCGTGATTCCGGCGTGCGTCACTTCGTTTGCATCCTGCAACGCTTCCCGCACTGCCTTGTCGATCGCGACTGCCTGCTCGGCCGTGGCGGCGACAGAGTCGACGTCGATCGTTTCATTGACCAGGCGATTCGCAGTACCGTCGATCGTCGGACGCCAGTCCACGTCGCTGCGAGTCAAATGCACGTAGGGGAGCGTGGCGTTTCGCTTCACCTTGCGGTACACGCGATCGCCAACCAGGGCCGCCACAGCGGAGTCGGCGGCGAGTAATGCTCGCGCTCCAGCGACTCCGCTCATTTCTTGGCCCCCAGCTTGGCCAGCTCAATCGCCAGGGCCTCGCGGCACTTGGCTTCCATTTCGGCGAGGGCCTCGGACAGTCCCGCAGCCGCGGCACTCTTGACCAATGAATGGGCCGGCATTCGTCCAGTGTTC
The DNA here is from genome assembly GCA_026692825.1 of Planctomycetota bacterium. Taxonomy (GTDB): domain Bacteria; phylum Planctomycetota; class Planctomycetia; order Planctomycetales; family Planctomycetaceae; genus UBA10511. The sequence continues at coordinate 1,100 of JAPLOC010000157.1, forward strand.
TTTTTTGTGTTGTCATGCTCCCGGCGGCGAGTCCCCATGAGCCACCAGTGAATGTTGCGCCCGGTGATTCCGACTCCTCGTTTGCCGCTCTTTGCGTGTTTCGCGCCCGCGGCCGCCTCTTGTTTGTCATTCGGCTGTTTTCCGACAGCTCCCGCCTTGGCTACAAACAGTTTGGACTTCTTGTCTTTCTTGACGTATCCCTTTAACGCCTTTTTGATGTCGCGGCCGCCTCCCGTCACCATGGCCCGCATGCGACGGGCGAGTAACCGCACCGCGACCGACAGCCCTTTGCGGGCGATCCGGTTGGCGGGGGCGAGTGGCAGCTCGGCCAGGATGCGATCGATCTCCGGGAGACCAGAGAGCAGCCGGGTTGGCTTGGCGCGAAATTTGACGGGCGCTCCGGGCATCGTTACGCAATCCTTTCGACCGCTTGGAACTGCATGATGCGGTCGGCTTCCTCCACGTTGATTCCCGACGTCAATTCAAAAATCCGGCCTTGGAACCGGACGCGCATATCGGTTGTGATCGCGCTCGACTCGCGATCGTGCAGGAACTGGATCACGTGCGTGATGGCCGCGTCGACCGCTTCCAGCCGCCAGAATTCCCGACCGTCGCGGGGAATCACGCGTGCCCAGCGACGTCGCCACACTTCCCAGGTATCGGCCCGCGTGCGGTCGATCTCGCCGTTCGCGTCGACGATCGCATCGGCCCGGATGCGCAAGATTTCGACGCGGCGGTCAAAATCACCCGGCTCCAATCCCGTCGATGTCATGTGGCACGTACCTGTAGGGGAGCAATGACAACCAGCGTGTTGCTCAACGATGTGCCGACGGTAACTGTCACCAGATAATCCACGGAATCCGAACCGCCGGCGAGCCGCACTTGCACGCCTTTGCCGACGGCAATTGTGACGCCGTCATCATCCAGGAACGTGGAGCTGTTGACGGCGGGATTGCTGGCGGTGACTCCCGAGGGAAACACCGTGACAGTCGGCGTCCCGGTGAGGGTTTCCCCCGAACTCAAGAGCCGGGTGAAATCGACCCCGTACACCCGGCTTTCGCTGGGGTGTTTGAGCTTGGGCGTCTGGCACTGGACCGCGCTCATATCAAGAATCCTGCTGCGGCTTGAAGACAACGCCCCGTTCGGCGACCGCCCAGATCACGGACCGAGCCGCCGCGGTAAACGTGGCCGAGGGGAGCGGGTCGGTCGACGCGGTGGACGTGATGGGGGTGAATCGACGTCTCGCCGGCGAGAGGTCAGTTTCCACCTGGTGGAGTGACGGCGATCGCCGAGCGGGGAGCCAGTTCGAGACCGTGGCGATCGGCAGCAGAGCTGCGATCTGCGGTCGACGGGAAGGAGGCAGCTCCGTCCACTCTGCTGCGACCGCTGGTTTTCGCGATGGTACCCAGCTTGCGTCGACCGCTGGGGGGGTGGACAGGATTCCCGCGATCTGTCGCCGGCGAGACTCGACCGGATCCTCGAGTAACGCAACGGATCCACCTCCCGGCCGGCGGCTCGGAACCCAGCTTGGAGCCGCTGGGGGCGCGCTGTGCGCAGCCGCGAACCCTCGCCGAGGCGTTGACCTCGGCGAAGAACTCGGGACTGTGATGTAGCGCGTGACCATGGGCGGCTTTTACTCGGGTGGCTGCGGTTAGCCGGCTTCTTCGACTTCGACGCCGCCCGAAAGATTGAGCGTCCCGGTCGGTGTCGAAAGCAACTCGAACACGAACGCCTGAGACGGGCCAACCTGAGGGGGAGCGTTGAACACCCGTTCGTAGGGGTTGTAGACGTGTCCACCCCCTTCCTCTTGGGTTATGGCCGTGCCGGATGTGGTCGCCTTGGTGGTGTCATTCACACGCGCGGTGAACGTCGCGGCGGCATCGCCGGGA
>JAPLOC010000157.1:3000-11919 GCA_026692825.1 Planctomycetota bacterium
CCTGTGCGGTCGGCAGCGAGGTGTTCGTGAATGCCGCCCAAATCTTGCGGATCCTCAGTTGCTTGCCGGCGGCCCCCACGATTAGGGCCAGGTCCTGCGCTGCGGCCACTGTCACGTCCTCGAATGTCACTTGGTAGATGCGGGGCATTACGACTCCTCCTCAAGGTAGATGGTGTTGATAGAAAACGGGACGTAAACTGCCGCGATCGCTACGTATTCGTCGGCCCCTACGTCCCACGTGACCCCGGTCGCATCGCGGTCGTATCCGTCGATATCGATTTGGACGCCGGACGGAGTGGTCACCAAGTCCGTTCCGACCCCAATTGCGTCCGCACCCGCTTTTAAATGAAGATCTTCACTCCCCCCAGTTGTCGCCACAAACTGATTGGCGGCTGTCTTGGACGTCAACCCGCTCGTGCCCGACGTGTCTGACGACAGGTTTGTCGCGAACGCACTCGCCGACGTGGTGGGGTAGCACGCCTTTGCGCCAGATCCTGTGCCTGAGTTCGTGACGCACAGATTGTTTCTGATCGATTTTCCGGAGCCGTCCGTAAAGGACAGCATCGTGACGCCACCGGTGCCCCCATCATTGATGAGGTTGTACACCGTGTTGTTGTTGGCGTTGAATGGACGGGTCGCGCTCCCCGCGTCGTTGATCCCAATCGTGAAGCCCGCTCCCGTTCCGGTTTCGGTAAGTGCGTATACCAGATTGTGATGCACGTTGATCGTTACTGCGGCTCCACTGGTTGCCGCAATTCCAATCAGATGGCTTGCCGTGGCCGTACTTCTTGCTGCCCCACGAACAATGCAACGCTGAATGGTGCTGATAACGGTCGACGAAACTGTGGAGTTGATCGACAGTGCATTTTCGTCGATGTCCAGCCACTCAAGGGTTGTGTTGGCAATCGAGAGAACGATGCCCTTGCCGGTTGTTGCTGGTCGGAATACCGCTCCGGTTGAGGCAATACCGGTATGCCTCTGACCAGAGGCAACCGACAGCGTGCGCGAGGCAAGCCCAACAGTTCCGCCGCCGTCGATTGTCACTGTCGCGGATTCTGAAAACGCGGAATCGTTGTAGCACTCTCCCACAGCGACGTCCCCAGACGCATACGACCCGCCATCGAGCGCACCCTCCCACAGCGTGATTGTCGAGTGATCACGCGAGGAGGTTCCGATCGATTTGGTGACGGTGGCCATGGGCGGACAAGACTACGGTGGGGGAATCTTCGTAAACGGTGGCAGCGGGTTTTTGCGGAGGTATGCGACGATCTCAAGACCAATCGCATCCCCCGCAATTATTTTGGGTGGACGTTCTCCCGCGTGAACACGCCCTCAACGATTCCGTTGACGACGGTACCTCCTACGCCGATGCGCGTGCCGTCCGGCAGCATGTTGCGTGATCGGATGATCGCGAGCTGCTCAGCGGTGAATTTTGTTTCCCAGTTTGTGACACCGTACCGCCGCTTTTGGGCGATAACGTTTTCCTCGGGAGTCGGGCCTGGCTCGAACCGCGAGGAAAGCCACGCTTCGCGAGTTGCGTCCGGATTCGACGGAATCGGAATTCGGATGGCCAGCCAGTCTTTGCGGTCATCCGTCCCGGGCATCTGTTCGCCGTCAAAAATCGCTTCGATGTCTCCGGCGTTGGAATCCGTCAAAAGACCGGACCCGTAATCGCGGTACCAGATGAGCAGGATCCAAGTTTGCGAATAGTCAACCGGCATCACAGCACCTCGCAGAGTTCAGGAAACGCAACGGAAGACAAATGCCAAGGCAGGTCTGCGCCGGACTTCGAGCGGACGATGCTGGCCAACGATTGCAGCGGTTGGGGGGCGCTTTCGTGGCGGCATCGACCCGAGGATTCGCGGATGTCGCGACCAATGGGCACGGTGTGGTCCAGTGCCTGCGACAAGGTCGCTCCCAGATCCGGCAGCAACGCCCGCCAGTCGACTCCGCACCCCCGCCTGCCGTACGCCGATCGCACCAGGCCATCAGATTCGGAATCTTCGAACGCCTCAGTCCGCACGCAGAGAAATTCGCGGATGTCGCACCGACCGAACGGCCAAAGCTGGTACTTCCGATCGCTGTCCTGGCTAATTCCCGTGTGGGCTTCGATCGACTGCCACACGCTATTGAGCCGCGCGTGAGACGTATCGACCGTGCCCCCATACCAGACTTCGCGCCCGAGTTTGCCAAACATTGCCCGCCGTGGCCCGCCACCTGGGGCGACCTCGGCCAGTCGCCGGCGAACGAACAGATCGACGTCGATTGCCTCACCCGCAGCATTTGGCAGTCGACCGAAAATCTCTTGGACGCCGGTCGCAATCTCGATTCGAGTCACCCAGTTCCGATGCACTCGCTCGAAGCGATATTGATGAGTCAAATCAAACCAGGACTGGCAGTGATTTCCCGGCCGCAGTCCGTGCTTCGTCGGTCGCTGTTGCCAGGGGTGGCACAGCATCTCGGCATGGGCGGCCCGAATTCGGCGCGTACTGAAAGCGTCGACGATGTCCCCGTCTTCGTAGCCTGCGCTTGATCCGATCTTGATTGCAATCTCGGCCACTCACCACCTCAACAAATTGACCAGATTGTCCCAAGCGATTTGCTTTTCGGGAGGAATCATTCCTTCCAGTGCGCGATACACAAACCAGTGACCGGCCACCATTGCGACCGCCTGGCGAGCCAGCGGGTCGACGTCGGCGGCCGTCGCCGCTCCGGCCGTGAACGTGACTGTCACAGCACCGGGCCGGGCGTCAGTGGTGGGCCAATACGTATTGATCGCGGGAATCACCAGGCCCGGCTCGCCCCCGAGGTCGACCACGTAACTCGACGGATCGAGTGTCTGTAACGTCCCCAGACCGTCGCGGTACGTGATTGATGTGACCGCCGTCGCAGTCGCTCGCGGCAGCTCGATCGGCTGGACGCCCCGGGGAAACCACGTCGCCGAAGCCGCCAGCGTGGTCGCCAGGAAACAGCGTCTCGTCCGCGACTCCAGCATTTTGCGAGCGCCGGCAATGAAACGCAGGGACAACACATCTTCGTCCGGGATATCGATCCGGCACTGCGCGCGCAAATCTTCTGCCGTCAGGATTTCGACTGACGGGGGAGTCACGACCTTGAGACGCCAATAATCGTCGTCTGGGAGATACAGTTCCGGACCGGCCACGAATCACGCTCTCCGCTGTGGTGGAAAAACGAAACCCCGCGAGCGCTACTTTTTCCCAGTGCGATTCCGCTTGGCAATCGGAGCGGCGTCGCCGGGAGCGTCGGGCGACGTCAACGCGGGCTCACCATCGTCGTCGCTGTCGTCGGATTGGGGGGCGACCGTGGCCCGGGCTTCGCCACCGGGGACGGCGTTCGCGGCCTTTCGCTCGGCTTCAATTTCTTCCTCGGTCTTGGCCGATCCCGGCTCGGCATACTCGGGCGGGAAATCGTCGATCGCCACACATTGGCCCGAATCGACCATGCGGCGGGCTTCACGCGGAGAGACGTCGACGACGTCGCCGGCGGACTGCGCGAAGAAATCACCCGTGCGGGCGACGAAAAGTTTGACCTTCATGGGGGAATCCTTGGCACGACAAAAAGGGAGTGGGAAAAGCGGGGGGCGGACGATCTGGGAAAAACCGTCCGCCCGGAATCGGTGCGGGCGTGAGGCCCGCCCAGATTACGCCTGGACCAACCGCTTGACCGGAGCGACGCCCGCGTCGAGCAGCGCGCCATCAGCTCGCATAAATCCGACGAAACCTTCCTGGTCGGTATCGGCGTACCGCTCCACCAGTCGCCGCATGCGGATCTGCGCGACCTGGCGGACCTTGTACTTCGACAACTGACCGAAAATCATCGTGCGGTTCGTGGTCGCAATGCTGCTGGCCATGTCACGATTGACCAGAGCGGGGTAATTCATCAGCCGGTCGGGCTGGCCCGCCTGGACGGACGGCTGCCAAAGGTACTGGTTGGTGGTGTCCTTCAGCTTCCGGAGCGCAAGGTAGATATTGTCGTGCGCCATAAACGACCCTTGCGGACGGTACGCCGGGTCGACCGAGTAAATCAGATCGAGAATCTCGTCGAGCGTGATCGCGGCGGCGGCTGCCGTCGTCTTGCCCGTGGTGGCCCCGACCGTGATCCCCGAAGGCTGGCTCGATCCGCTGCCCGTCGTGAAGTAGGTATTCAGTACTCGGCCGAGCCGCTCGCCCAACAGCAGGCCCAAAGTGACCGCCATGTCGAACGCCGAGTCGGCGAGCAGCTCGGTGGAGATCAGCACGAGTTTCGAGCTGAACTTGTACGCCCCAAAGTTTTTCACGCCGAAGTTCGGGTCGACACTCGAACCGGCCGACGTATTTTCGGCGAGCAACTCACCCGTGTTCCCGGTGTCGTTGACAGTCGGCCAAGGGATCGTGTTGCCCGAATCCGTCCGCAGAATGTCGGCCACGGACAGCATCGGGCCGAAATCCAACATCGCCTTTTCGAGGGCATTCGAAAAACCTTGCGGGATGGTGTAGCCACCCGACGCGGCGGTCAGACTCATCGCGTTGGCGCGGACCCGCCGCCAGTCGCGATCAAGACCGCCGGTGAAGTTCTTAGCGTTCAGGCGAATGCCGACCGCCCGGGCCGCCTTTTCGTGCTTTTCGTCGGTATCCAGCCCGAGCTGCGACAGACACCAGCCCTGAATCGCCAGGGCGTTGATCCGTTCCCGCTTCTCCGGATTCATGCGGAGAACGCTTTCGCGCGTGTTGCGGCGAGACTTCGTTCCGTGGACCAACTGACCTTTCTTGCGGAGGTCTTCGTCTTGCTGGTTTCGGCGTTCACGCTGGCTTCCCTCCAGCTCGTCGAGACGCTCGGTCCGACGAATGGTTTCGCCCAGCTTGTCGATGTCGGAGTTGAACGCCTTCCACTGCGAGTCTTCCTCGGCAGTGTAGTCGCGATTTTCCGCGCTGATCCGCTCGTGAAGATCGCGAGCTTGCTTGACCAGATTGACCCGCTTTTCGCGGAGTTCTTTGAGACGAACAGCCATGATTTGGCCCCAGTGAAAACAAGAATGAAATTTGCCCGGCCGAACTGGGTCGCGCCGCTCGTCGAACTCGTGAGGGGGAGACGGCTTGGCGTCGCCCGCGTAGGCCCCGAGGATGCCTGTCACCACTCGGGGCCGACAATCCCGTCCGTCAGCAGTCGCGCGAGAGCAGCTCCAGCTCCCGCCGTCGCTGAGCCAGGCTCAGCACTACAGCGTCAGGTTGCTTCGCGATCTCGGCCTTCAGCCAGGTCGGCATATTGCGGTACCGTTTCGGCTCAAAGTTGGCGGGGAGTTCGGCAGCCGGCTTTTTGTTGCTGATCACTTCGTCGCAGAATCCCGCCGCAACCGCCTCCGCCGCGTTGAGCCAGGTCTCGGCTTGCATCATCGCGACGATTTCTTCAACGGGCTTGCCGGTCTTTGCGGCGAAGATTCCTGCAATCGATTGCTGGAGGCTGTCCAGGACGTCGGCCTCCCGCCGGAGATCTTGTGCGTAGCCTTTCACTCCGGAATAGGGGGGATGCAGCATCATGACCGCCCCCTCCGCGATCAGCACCCGGTCGCCAGCCATTGCGACCCAGCCAGCCGTCGAGACCGCCATGCCGTCGATATAGACGTGGATCTGCGGGTCGGATTGATGCAGCAGGTTGTAGATCGCCATCCCCTCGGTGATGTCCCCCCCGGGGCAGTTGATCCGCACGATGATCAGCGGCACTGCCCCAATCATGTCGAGCTGCGCTTTGATCCACGCGGCCGTCACGGTGTACCCGCAATATCCATCCTCGCAGTCCGGTGGACCAATCTCGTCATAGATCAGAATCTCCGGCACGTTGCCCAGGTTGACGCGGCTTTTCATTGCTTGCCCTCGATCGTGTTCAGGATCCTTGTGACGTCCTTGGCCACTGCGGCCTCGGCGTCGGTCACTCCACACAGCACTCCGCCGGCGGCCGAGTTCCAGCGCTGTTTGACGCGTTCGGCGATTTCAACTGCGAGTACCGACGCCGATCCCGGTCCGACGCCGGCAAGCGCGGCCAGGACGTCAATCGGCCCGTCGATCGCGTCCAAGAGTTTCGCCTCCCAGGTGTTTTTGCGGCCGTACTCGGCAAAGGCGATCTTTGCCATGCGGGCGAGGCGATCGGTCAACAAATTGACGGCGGCGGTCCGAGCGGCGTGCAGGCGGTTGGTTGGTGCCTGCGTGTCGGCTGGCAGGGTCGGATCCCCGGCAGACGGAGCGGGCGGGGTGGCCGATGGGGCGGGCTTCGGCTCGAAGTCCGTAAGTGGGTCCACAATCGCCGCGATCTGTACGACGGTGAGCAACGGGAACGACGCGGCGATCATTGCCCGAGCGGTTTCCAGTGGCATCGCTCCGGCGGTCACCTGCGCGATGATCTCCGCCAGGCTCTGGACCTGTGCCCCGTTGAGCGCCTGAGCCTGCACATCCGCTGCGGGATCGACTGGCGTGGCGGGAGAGGGGGCCGGATCCCCGGACGTGCTTCCCGCGTCGGCTGGTTTCGCCACGTCTTCGACGAACGTGGTATTAAGCGGCAGCCGATGCTTTTTCCCATTGCCGTCGGCAAGCGGGGGAAGCGAAAGAAAGCTGCGGCCCGCGTCGAGCGACATCACGCCCGACTCAACCTGTTTGACGAGTCGGTCGGTCTCGGTCTGGACGTCGACCGTCGCCAGGGCCTGGCGGTTGAATTGGACGAAGTGCGTGTCTTCGTCAAGCTGCTGTTCCGTCAGCAGCTTGTCGCCGCATTCCTCCTCCCAGGAAATCAGCCAGGGATCGAGGCAGTCAATCAGGTAGCTCAGATTCTCCTGTTCGAGCGACCCGTAGGACGATTGAGATTCAGCCCCCAATTTGTGCGGGGGAATGCACAGGATGTTTGCGACTTCTTTGACTTCGAATTGTCGAGTCTCAAGAGTTTGCGCTGCCTCCGGATTGACCGTGACAGCCTGCCATTTTGCCCCCTCTTCCAAAACTGCGGTTTTGAACGCGTTGTTCAAACCTTTGCCGCGCTTGTCCCAACCTTTCTGGAGTCGCTCGGCCGCCTCTTTCGAGAGACCCGCTGGCAGCATTAGAATGCCGCTCGCCTGTTGCCCATTCTTGAAGAACTTGCTGCCGAATTCCCGAGCCGCAATCCCCAACGACAGCGCCCCGGCCATCACCTCGAGTACGGGATAGCCGGCCAATCCGTCGAAGCCCATGCCCCGAATATGCAGCACATCCTCGGCCCGCAGCCGCCGCTTATAGTCGCCCGCCTCCACGGCATACCACAGCACTCCGGCGTCCATCACCGGGACGGTGGTTTTTGGATTTAGGATCAGCAACTCCAGCGCCGCTCCCGTCCTACGGTCGCGAATGATCGCGGCGTATCCGTTTCCGTGGACCAAGGCGTGAGATTGCAGCGTTCGCTTGAACTGAAACGCGGTAAGCGTAGAGGACGGTTTGCGGCGCAGCAGTTTGTACGACGGATGCCCGATCGATTTGCGCTGTTCGTGTTCGCCGAGCCGCTCCCAGATTTGGAGCGGAAGCCGCGCGACGGAGGCGGAAATCAGGTTGACCCCGCGCCACCACGGGGGATAGCCGAGCGCCCGCCGCTCAGTGACCCGCACACCGGCCCCCGCGTCGGACGGATCGAGCAGCCCGTACGCCTCCCAGGCGTCGGCGTCATTCAGCGGCAGCCGAGGATTCTCGATGGAGTTCGAGCGACCAGCGTACAGCGGTCCAAAATCGATCACCTGCGACACTGTCGGTCCATTCATCCGTCCAACTCCAAGAGGCCACGCGTCTCGTAAACGCTCCGTGTCTGCCCACGCTGAAGCGCCAGTCCCAACGACATCACCGCTGACACCACACCGTCAATCTTCTCCCGCGACAATTTCTTTGACGGCTTCAAGTTGCCGGCCGAATCCTGCTCGGCCGTCACATGACCGACTTGCCACCGCATGACCGGGCTTCCGTTGTGGATTGTTTTTCTCGCCGTCAGCAGTTCCTCAAATCGCTTGGTGGGGCCAGCCATACTCATAAATCCTTGTCCCCACGGCACAACGTCAAACCCCATTGCCTCCAGGTTCTGCGAGGTTTCCTCACCCTGGAAAAGTCGATCGATCGCAAGCTGCTGAATCCCGAATGTCTGCCCCAGCTTGTCGATATCCTCCCGGATCTGCCGGTAGTCGGTCGCCTTGCCCTTCGTCGGGATGATCCAGCCGGCACGGATCCACGCCAAGTACTCGACCTTATCCCGCCGGCTGCGCGCCGTCGCCGATTCCTCTGGGATCCAGAATCGCGGAAAGAACGCAAATACATCGTCCGCCAAAGGAAAGCACAACGACAACGCCACTAGGTCGCGGGTCGACGAAAGGTCGAGACCAGCCCAGCACGACTCCCCATGCAGCTCGGCTTCGTCGATCGCCTCGCACGCGTCCCAATCGTCGAGCGACAGCCACCGCACATCCGTTCTGGTTCGCTGATTGAGGTAAAGCCGGCGAAAGGTGTTTTCGAACGCCGCCGACTCCATCGCCTTTTGGAATTCGCGTCGCAGGAATTCCCATTTGATCGAGACGCCGAGATTGGGATTACACGCCGCCCAGACCCCGGGCTCTTTCCAATCTGCGTCAACGGGAGCCTCCCAGATCGCGGGGAGAAAAGCCCAATCGTCGACCAGGCCGTCGCGGACCCGGGAGGCGTACTCGTGTTTTTCGTTGCAGATCGAAGGGCGGTCGAAGTCCGCCGTTGTGATCGCCATGAACAGCGGTTGCGACCGAGCGCCCATCGACGTCGAGAGTACGTCGTACAACTCGCGGTCGGGCTGAGCGTGCAACTCGTCAAAGCACACGAGATGCGCGTTCAGGCCGTGTTTGGTGTATGCCTCGGACGATAGGCAAACATAGACGCCGCGCTCCGCCGGATAGCTGAC
>JAPLOC010000158.1 GCA_026692825.1 Planctomycetota bacterium
GGCGACAGAATACACGGCGGCACGATGGCCGCGCAGGACTGCGCTCTCGGTTCCCTCCGCGACATTCCAGATCCTGACGGTTCCGTCCGTGCTGGCGGTCGCCAGCAACCGGGCGTCGGGGCTGATTGCGACGGACGTGACTGGTTCCTGATGTCCCCGAAGCTCGGCCTTTTCTTTCCTGGTTTCGACGTCCCAGATTTTGACCGTATGATCCCAACTGCCAGAAACAAGCGTCTTGCCGTCACGCGTCAACGCGACAGCGGAAACCAGTTCACCATGACCCGCGAAAATCACGCGGGCCGGACGATCGCTGGCGGCAGCGCGCTGTCCACGCAAGCCATCCGAAATGGAAAGGTCTCCAGCCAGAATCAGTGACGTGATCAACAACTCTCGAAAAGTCATGGCGTACCTCGTGTGAAGGTTGAACCACTCAATGGGACCGGACCCCTTTTTCTTGCTCATCACTCAGACTTTCCAGTGCGAACGGGGGAAACAGAAAGACCCCTGAATAATATCCGGATTGCCCGACTGCTTCATTGCGGTCCAACACCTGAAATCCCCCCCGGATCGCCGATTGCAGCGATTCGCGCAGGATTCGCCGATGTTCGCGGTTGCCGGTCAGCGTCGCCTCATATGCCAGCGCCTCGGAGGCATGCATCGTCACCGAACTGAAGGGGGGCGGTGGCGATCGCAAGTGCGTGCAGGAGGTCAGGTGGAATGACTTGTGTTCCTCGCTCCACGTTTCGCGAATCATCTGATCGATCCCCGCGGTCAGCGCCGCGAGTACCTCTGGATCTTGGGTCTGACGGTGATAACGGGCCAGCGCGGTCATTGTGATTCCCAGCATGTACATATTGTTCCCTCGGCAACGCCTGGCCTCCTCCGCCTCGGAACAGTGCCCGTGAGCCAGCATGACCACCCAGCCCTTCGCCGGGTCCAGATTCTTTTTCAGGACGGTCCACTGTTTGGTCGCGGCGTCCAGGTATCGTGTATCGCCAGTCACCTCGTAGGCATTCAGGACCAGGTGCAGCGGCCAGCCGATCTCACGCATGTGGTCCGTGTAGCCGGTCGGGCAGATTTGGGCCATCGTGTCGCTCACCATAATGCCGACATCCAGGGCGCGACGGTCGTCCGTCAGCAGGTAGTGGTCGAACACACCGCCACTCCAGGTATGTCCGTGATCCCACATGCCGATCTGATACGCGCCGGTCATTTTGAGCGGCGCGAGCCCCTCGTATTTGCCGTTGGAGTACCGCCCGTAGTAACCACCGGTGTGCCCGACCAGGTGTGGCCAGACTTGCCCGGCACGCATGTCCGCTGTGCCAGGAAACTGCTGGATCTCGGGATGCGTGGCGTGAAGGATGTCCACGTCGGCGAAATGTCGCGCCGCCGCCTCGGCACGATCAAAGTACCGCCGGTCTCCGCTGCGCAGATACTGTTGGAACCAGTTGCGGGCCGTGTCGTACTCGAGATTGCCCCAGGAACTCCAATTGACGTTGAACCAGTCCCCGTAATTCAGCATGCCAAACTCGCGGAAACGATCGCGGTCAGCCAGATGCAGTTCGAAGACTCGTTCGACCAGCGACTCGTAACCGTCAAACCGATCGCGATCCGCGGCGGCCAGGGGACCGAGTGCCTCTGTCCGCCGGATGTATGCGGGTTGGCACTGCGCCAACAGCGGCGACTCGGCGGCGCGAAAGAACCGGGCGAGATCCTGCGTCGGTGTCCGCTGTGCGAAGAATGTGGTCCAGACTTCGTGGGTCCTTGCCTGACCGCATTTGAACGCATACTGCCCGTCCCTCAGGTAGTAATACAAGCGGCACTCTTCCTCGGGCGGCTTCCCGTCGTACCGACCTGGAGGAAAGTCAGGGCAAAGCTCGACACGCAGTTCCCCTGGTCGATGCTCCAGCCCCTTCGGCCAGTTCTGCCAGAAATCGCGAACGCCGACGGCCATTCCCCCGCGCGCGGTGGACTGAGCGAGCCAACCCAAAGCCCGCTCACCCGCCGTTCGACCATCGATCTGAAATGAGTGATCGTCGATCTGATCCAGCCGCCCGGGTCTTGAGCGGTCGCCGTTGAGCCAGTATGTCGACTGTTCCGCGTCGGACAAACGAAAGACCAGCGAGAGCGATTCAATCCGTGCCATCAGGCTCGGCTGATGGTCGTTGATGAACGTGTATTGGACTTTGAGAAAAGGCTGACCGCGAAAGGCGTGAATTCGCACCACATAGCGGAACAGAGTGTCTGTTCTCGACGCATGCCTTCCCTCGAATCGAATGCACGCACGGAGCGGACCCGACTGCTCGATGACGGCATTGGCGTCCGCCATCTCCGCGGTAAATAGTTCCCCGTCGGGAGCGCAAAGGACGATTCCCGCTCCGTCGCTGGCGGTCAGCCGTTCCTCATCCACGAACACGCCGTCGTTGTTGCCGTCGATCCGCACATCATCCAGCAGCCGAAACTTCCCGCGCGAAAAAATGACCTGCAACGGACCGCTGTTGAGTTCGAGTTGATTTGGCAGCGAAACAGCGCGCACGGGTGATTCGACCGGAACCGATCGCACCCCCTCGCCGCAGCGCAAGGTCAGCCGACGTGTCTCCCGGGCCTGAAGACTCAAGGCAAAGTCCAGCAGCAGCCAGCGCGCCGATCCGTCTGGCCAGCGAGACAGAGCCTCGGTCTGAAGCGGCATTGCCACTCCCTGTTCGTCGCGCAGAACCGCTGCCTGCCCGTCCCGCATGACCCCCTTGGCCAACGGGATTCCCGAAGTCACGGGCCAGTCGCGGCGGTCGACACCCGCTGGTTCCGTCACTTGGAGTTCCACTTCCTCCGCCAACACCACCTGCGGAAGCAGGAATCCCGCGAGCAGGGATCCTGCAAGAAGAATGCCGTACCGAAGCAGGCAACAGACGTCAGGCTTCATCGCTTCACTCACTCGTGCGACCTACTCGTAAGGATCCGCGAAGAAATAACCTGAGCAATCTGAGACAGCAGCACCCCAACGGAGCGCGACACGCCATCCGAGCGCTACGCGTGGGATTGACGCGACTGCTTCGGTCTAAGGACTCAGTCGACATTCTCAAAGCTGCCGAATTTTAACAGGGTGGCCCCGCCGTCGGCAGCTCCAACGGGGTGGATTCAATATACAAGGGCAGAGCGAAACCGCGTTAGCGGCTGAGCGCCGCCCTGGGGGAAGCTAGTGCGGTTAGCGGTTAACCGTCAAGCCGCATCGGGAAGGGACAATCGTCCGCAGGTTTTCGAAATTCGTCGGCCTATGGCCAATCAAAGAGACCTGACCCCGTTTGTCTGTCCAACGGTTTGGGTGACCGCGGCTCCGCCGCTGAGCCGCGTCTTTTTTTAAGATCGTTCTTGACAATTACGATGGCCGTCGTATAACTTATGACATCTGTCGTAAACGGCGTTGGCGCGTGTCGGACGCCGCTTGCGGCGTGGTCCAAGAGGAAGGCGTCAGGACGGATGATTTCCCCGCGGTCGAATCCTTCGGAAGGCGATCTGGAGTTGCTCAACCTGTTGTGGGAGCACGGTGCCTTGTCGTTGTCGGAAGTCCACGAGCGGCTGGGTCGCGACGTCGGCTACACCACCGTGCAGACCCGATTGAACCGGCTGTGTGAAAAGGGGCTGGCCGAGAAGACCAAATCGGGCCGACAGCCAACGCATTACGCGGCGCTGGTCGAACCGGCGGCGGTCCGCGAGACGCAGGTCGACCAGTTCATCGAGCGGGTCGCCCCCGGCTCGGTGGTTCCGCTGGTCGCCCATCTCGTTCAGGGGACCAGCCTGACGCGCGAAGAACTGTCGGAACTCAAGAAACTGATTCGAGACGCCGAACGGCGGCACAAGGCCGACGAGGAGCAATAGTCCATGGCGCATGACTGGACCTGGCTGATCGGACGGGCGAGCGGAGCGGTGTTTCTGAGCGGACTTTGCGTCTTGCTCGCGGCCCGCTGGCGTTCCCCCGCGAGTCCCCGCTGGCATCGGCTCGCCTGGAGTCTGGTGCTGCTGCAGGGGCTGATTCTGTTCCCTGTCTCGTTGAACATCGCTTGCCCCGCAGGCTGGATGCCTCGGCGCGACCCCGGCGGCGCGCACCATTCCATCCCGTCGTCGACCGGCTCGCGACAGATGGCGAATCACGCCGTCGATCAGCCGACCATCGCTGCGAGGAACTTCCGGGACGACTCCGGGGCCGATGGGCCGGTCACACCTCCGCAGGCAAACGTCGCCGGCGAGCGGCCGCCGGCGTTCTCTGAGCCGGTCGAGAGCGCGATCCACGACGACCTGCCGGCCGAACTCAAAGCAATCGACGACCCGGCGCGGCCGATTGCACGGACGCACTTCGCCGATGCGCGAACCGCGGCGACCGGCTCCTCGGGCGCGCAAGCGACCATCCAGGGACAGGGACACCCATCAGCCGAGATACTGCGTGAGTTGAAATTCATTGACTGAGTCGAATCAACGCAGAGTCAGAGGACGGTGCCTGCCGCCCTGGAGTCGGTGTCACTGGGCATGTCGGTTGCCGCGGCGAACCAACCAGTTGCCTACACACTATCAAACGACGCCAATGCCGCTGAACCGCCCTTTCAGCGTGCGAATTTCATTCGCCCACGATCGAGGTCACGGTGCCGAGACTCCCTTTTGATTTCGAAGGTTCTCCGCGCGCGTGCCGGACTTTCAACATCACCGACTTCCTGCCCGCTGTCGCGTTCAGGTCTTGTCCGTCGAACTTCGCGGCGATTGCCCGCCGTATGCGGCGTGACGGGTTGGCATCCCATGCAAATACCGGCGGCCCCGCTTCGCCGCCTCTTGCGCCATCGATTCGGGAGAACCGGCCACCCGGCGGAACCGGCCGTCGAAGTCCCGCAGCAATTCCATCCACCCCGCCACTGGAATTCCCAAGCGTTCAAAAACCGGCGGCAGATTGCCGGGACTCGCTCCGCGCTTGTCCGCGCGCCATTGCCGACCGCTCCATTCGAGCAGTTCCGGGTACGGCTGTTATTTGGGTTTGATTTCCACGCCGCGCTGCTTGAGCGCCGTTTCCAGTTCGATGCGATCGACCTTTTCGGGGTTGATCACCGCCTTCAACTGCCCCTTCTTGAAACTGACGGTCGCCCGTTCGACTCCCGGCAGGCGGTAGATCGAGTCATAAGCGCCGAAGGCGCAGCCTTTGCAGTCGAGGCCGCCGACGGTGATCTCGACGGTCGTGAGTTTGTCGGCGGGGAGTTCGCAGAGCGGTTTGACCCCGAAGGTGTGGTTCGATTCGTTGCGCAGAATCTGATCGAACCGCTCGACGATCTGCTCGGGTTTGGTCCCCGCGAACGCCTTCGCCGGTTCGTAGCGGAAGGTCGCTTCGGCTTTCTCGTAGTCGACCTTCACGAGTTCGATCTCGGGAATGTGCTTCATCGTCTCCTTCAGGTCGTCGACCCGATCGGGGGAGAACAGGCCTGTGATCTGGTGCTTGAATGTGGCAGGGGTTTCGGCCGGCTTGTCGTCGGCGGCAGCGGATGACGACAGCGCCATTCGGAATAAGACGAGCAGAACGAACAACGTGGTCTGCATCGCGAGCCGCGTCGAATCGAGCCGGGATCGCGATGGAGACGCCGCCCGTTGGCGATGAAACGTGCGCTGACCCCATCCGGCTTGCCCGGATGGTGAATCAGATCTGTGGCTAGAAAGCTCGGCCACCTTTTCAAGGGCCCCATCCGGCTCGCCCGGATGGTGAACGAGATCTTCACTCTGTCTTACAGTTAACGGTCGGGTTCTCATGTTTGATCGAATTCGCATGGGTTGCATCGGTCCGCTCGAATCTCGGTTTGACGACGCGTTTTTTGTGATGCCGAGCGAAGATCTGATTCACCAATCCACACGAGGTGGATGGGGTCTTGATCGAGGACTGTGGGGTCATTTTTCTAGCTGCCGATCTCATTCACCATCCGGGCAAGCCGGATGGGGTCTGGCCATAGCGCGACGATGCGCGATCACCATA
>JAPLOC010000159.1:0-4435 GCA_026692825.1 Planctomycetota bacterium
GACGGCGTTCCTACGACGCCGCGGTCTGTGCGTCTTCGTCAGAGTTGAGCGGAGACAGATTGTAACGGCGTATCGGTAACGGCTGCTCGTATGACGATGAAGTCGAACGACGGGGCACGGTTACCGACCTGGCCGCCGGGCGCGACGCCGCAGGAGCGTCGTCGCGACAAAAAGGACGTCGTCGCGACGTGTGGCGGACGGCGTTCCTACGACGCCGCGGTCTGTGCGTCCGTCGGCAGAGTTGAGTGGAGACAGATTGTAACGGAGTATCGGGAACCCTTCATTGATCGACGTTCTGGGAGTGTCACATAATACGCTGACTTGGGGACGACGCAGGGGGCTGACGCCGCCCCGCTCGCTTGGGTTTTGGGAATCGCTGGTATTTTCTGGTTCGCCTGCGACAATGTGGGCTCTGCGGGAGCCGTCTCCTGCGGACGGTCGGCGTCTGGACAATCACTCACTTCCCACGATTTCATGTCAATTCCAGGTCTCACGGTTTCCGAGCTTCTTGGCAAACTCGCCACGGGCGAATTGAAGTCGGTTGAACTGACGCAGGCGTGCCTCGACCAGATCTCGGCACACGACGCCAGCGTCCGGGCGTTTCTCTCGGTCGATGCCGAGGCGTCGCTCGCCCAGGCGCGGTCGGTCGACCAACGTCGGGCCGCCGGCGAAAAGCTCGGTCTGCTCGCGGGAATTCCCGTGGCAATCAATCAAGGACGTGATCTGCCAGAAGTGGACGGTGACGACCTGCGCGAGTCGCATGCTGGAGAAGTTCGTCGCCCCCTATGACGCACACGTGATCGAGCGACTCCGGGCGGCGGACGCCGTTCTGCTCGGCAAGACAAACATGGACGAGTTCGCCATGGGTTCGTCGACCGAAAACTCGGCGTACCAGATCACCCGCAATCCCTGGGATCTGGAACGGACGCCGGGGGGATCGAGCGGCGGGTCAGCGGCGGCTGTTTCGGCGCTGATGGCTCCGCTGTCGTTGGGCAGCGACACCGGTGGTTCGATCCGACAGCCGGCCGGCCTGTGCGGAGTTGTCGGGATGAAGCCGACCTACGGACGGGTGTCGCGATTCGGGTTGATCGCCTACGCCAGTTCGCTCGATCAGATTGGTCCCTTCGCACGGGATGTGAAGGGGGCGGCCCTGCTGCTGGAAGCGATCGCCGGCCACGACGGCCGCGACTCGACGTCGGTTCCCCACGATGTGCCGCACTACAGTCAGACGGTCGACCATCCGCTCGAAGGACTGAAGATCGGCTACGCCAAGGAACACTTCGCACCAGGCCTTGACCCAGAGGTCGAACGCTCGGTGAAGGACGCGCTCAACATCTACAAGAAGCTCGGGGCGACGATCCAGGAAATCTCGCTCCCGCACCAGAAGTACGCCGTCGCGGTGTATTATCTGGTTGCGCCGTCGGAGGCGTCGAGCAATCTCGCCCGGTACGACGGAGTTCACTACGGCCATCGCGCCGCCCAGTTCGACAGCATGGTCGACATGTATTCCGCCAGCCGGGGCGAAGGTTTCGGTTCGGAAGTCAAACGCCGGATCATGCTGGGAACCTACGCGCTGTCGGCTGGCTACTATGACGCGTACTACCTGAAGGCGCTGAAAGTGCGGCGGTTGATCCGCAACGACTTCGACGAGGCGTTTGGCGAAGTCGACATCATCGCGACGCCGGTGAATCCGACCCCCGCGTTCAAGATCGGCGAACTGGTGAACGATCCGCTGGCGATGTATCTGTCGGACATTTACACCATCAGCGCCAATCTCGCGGGGATCCCGGGGATCTCCGTCCCCGCAGGGTTCAGCTCGGGGGGATTGCCCCTGGGTCTGCAATTGCTGGGTGCCCCCTTCGCCGAGGGGAAACTGCTGCGGGCGGCCCGCATGTTCGAACGGGAGACCGACTGGCACACGCGGATTCCGCCGAACATGGTGGTCACGAAATAGCTCGCGAGGCAGGGTCGAAACCCGTTCCCAGATCAGTCATCCCACTCATGCATACCACCACAATCATCGGCCTGGAAGTTCACGTGCAATTGCAGACCAAGACGAAAGTCTTCTGCGGCTGCACGACGGCGTTCAACCCCACGCAGCCCAACGTGCAGACCTGCCCGGTCTGTCTGGGGCTCCCCGGTTCGCTGCCGGTCTTGAATCGCGAGGCGTTCACGCTGGCGGTCAAGACGGCGATGGCGCTCAACTGCGCGATCTCTCCCTACACGAAGTGGGATCGCAAACAGTATTACTATCCCGACCTGCCGAAGGGTTACCAGATCAGCCAGTACGACCTGCCATTCAGCGAAGATGGTTTCGTCGAACTCGAACCGCTGGAGACTGAAGTCGGGACAGGGGAGACCCGCCGAATTGGGATCATTCGCGCCCACCTGGAAGAGGACGCGGGGAAAAACACCCACGACGACTCGGGACGCAAGGCCGACAGCCAGGTCGACCTGAACCGGGCCGGCACGCCGCTGGTTGAAATCGTCTCGCAACCCGACTTGCGTTCGCCCTCGGAAGCGAGGCGGTATCTGGAAGAACTGAAACTGCTGCTGACCTATCTGGGGGTTTCCGACTGCAATATGCAGGAGGGAAGTTTGCGGTGCGACGCCAACGTCAACCTGCATATTCACACTGACGACGGGCACAAGATTCCCACCCCGATTGTCGAAGTCAAAAACCTCAACAGCTTCCGGAACGTGGAACTGGCGATTGAGTACGAGGAGAAACGCCAGCTTGAGCAGTGGAAAAAGACGGGACAGAAGATTGGCGATGTCGCCAAGGAGACACGCGGTTTCGACGCGGCCCGCGGCGTGACGTTCGCGCAGCGCGGGAAGGAAGAGGCGTCGGACTACCGCTATTTCCCCGATCCGGATCTGGTCCCCGTGATCGTCTCGGAGGAATTTCTCGAGGGGATCCGTTCGTCGTTGTGTGAGTTTCCCGCCGACCGGCGGAAGCGGCTCGCGGCGGCGTATCAGCTTTCGACCTACGACGCGAGTGTCATCGTCGGGCAGGGGCTGGAGTTCGCGGAGTATTACGAAGAAGTCGCGAAGCTGTGTGGCGACGGCAAACAGGCGAGCAACTGGGTGACGCAGGATGTGCTGCGGGAGATGAACGAACGGAACCAGACGATTGCCCAGTTCCCGCTGCGTGCCGCCGTTTTGGGAAACCTGCTGGGACGAATCACCAGCAAGCAGATCACGATCAAGAGCGCCCGCGAAGTGTTCGCGACACTGTTGTCGGAAACACACGCCCGGCAGGTGCTGTCGTCGCATCAGATCGATCAGATTATCGCCGAGAAGGGCTTGGCGCTGGTGACCGACACCGGCGCGATCGAGCAGGCGATCGCCGACGTCGTCGCGAAGAATCCGAAGATCGTCGCGGATTTCAAGGGAGGGAAACAGGGGGCGATTGGTCCCCTGGTCGGTCAGGTGATGAAGGCAGTCAAGGGAGCCGACCCGGCGGTGGTGCGGAATCTGATCGCGGAAAAAATCAATTCGATGTAGGCGGCATGAATTGGCTGACCCCGCGCCGTGTCATTTACTTCCACCTCGCCGGTGTCGCGATCTGTTGTGCGTTTTCGTTGGCGGACCGCCGCCTGTTTGTTTCCGTCGCTGTGTCGGAATGGCTTTTGCGATACGTCGATGCTTTCAATTCGGTCGGGCTGTTAAGCCTGGTTCTGTGTCCCCTTGTCTGGCTGTCACTGGTTGTCTGTGGGCGAGTCGGTTGGCGCGACGCTTTGATCACAGGAGTCGCCGAATTGCTGCTCGTCGTGGCGCATCACATCGTGCTGTTGCCGGCGTGCATGTAGTCGTGGAGGTCGTGAATTCTCTCCACGGCAGGAGGCTCGGGAAAACATGACATTACGGGAGGAGGCGCGCGAGCATTTCAGCTTGGGATTGTTCGTCGTCAAATGGCTGGCGATCAGTTCTGTGCTGGGGACGGCGGTCGGCGCGCTGGTCGCATTCTTTCTCTGGTCGCTGGATCAGGCGACCCGGTTGCAGTGGCAGCATCCCTGGCTGCTTTATCTGTTGCCGTTCGCTGGGCTGGCGGTCGGAAAACTCTATCAGTCGCTGGGACGGTTGGTGGAGGGGGGGAACAACCTCATCGTCGAACAGATTCACGAGCCGGGGGGAGGCGTTCCCACCCGGATGGCACCGCTGGTCCTGGTCGGGACATTGATCACCCATCTGTGTGGTGGATCGGCCGGTCGTGAAGGGACCGCTGTGCAGATGGGAGGAAGTGTCGCGGGTGCCCTCGCCCGCGCGCTGCGGCTTGGTCCCGCCGATGTTCGACTGATTCTGATGGCGGGGATCGCGGCGGGGTTCGGCGCGGTCTTCGGCACACCGCTCGCGGGGGCGATCTTCGCGATGGAAGTGCTGATTCGGGGACGGATCGGCTACGAGGCGCTCATTCCCTGCCTCTCGGCCAGCA
>JAPLOC010000159.1:4460-7593 GCA_026692825.1 Planctomycetota bacterium
CAGCATACGCACTACAGCATCGCGAGTTTCGCGCGGGTCGGGCTGAGCAACGGAGCGTCGCTACTGGATGGCTGGCTGGTCGCCAAAGTGTGCGTGGCGTCGGTCGCGTTCGGACTCACCAGTGTGCTGTTCGCCGAGTTGACGCACCGCATTCAGCATTTTTTCCAGAAGACGATTCACTCACCTTCGTTGCGACCATTCGTCGGGGGGCTGGTGGTGATCGGCCTCGTACATCTTGTCGGTTCCCGCGATTACCTGGGGCTGGGCGTCTCCCCCGATCCGAACAGTGCGACGGGGATCTGCATTCAGTCCTGTTTTCACTCGGGTGGGGCGGCGCAGTGGAGCTGGTTTTGGAAACTGGTATTCACCGCGGTGACAGTGGGGAGCGGGTTCAAAGGGGGAGAGGTGACGCCGCTCTTTTTCATCGGGGCAGCATTGGGGAACGTGCTGGCGGTTGTGTTGGGAGCCCCGGTCGATCTGCTGGCCGGTCTGGGGTTTGTCGCCGTCTTCGCCGGCGCGACCAACACCCCGCTCGCCTGCACGATCATGGCGCTGGAACTGTTCACGCCGGGCAATGGCGACCTGCTGAGATCGGGCTTCGTGGCCTACGCGGCGATCGCTTGCTTTCTGTCGTATTTTCTCAGCGGTCATTCGGGGATCTACCCGGCGCAGCGCAGTATTGAAGTCTTGAAATGTCAATAAATTCTGATACCTTTGCGGCACAGGCGGGTTGAGTCAGCCAACCGGGGCGTTGGGCCGAACGGGTCTTGCGCACTCGGGTTGATTCCGATGTCTGGGTAACGGACCGAACTTTCGAGTGGCACACGAGATTCACAAACCGCGAGGCCGTATCACATGATTGAGTTTGAATGTCCCCACTGTTTTCAGTACCTCAAGGCAAAAAGCGATCTGCTCGGTAAACGAATCCGATGCAAACAATGTGGCGAAACAGTGAGGGTCGAGTTGCCGGTCGAAGACGATTCCGACGACGACGAACTGGATGAGCAAGAAGAAAATTCAGCAGGGACAGGACGATCCCGGGGAGGGCGCAGGGGTCGCAAGCAACAGAATTCGTTTTGGGATGAACCGTCTGTTCGATTCCTGAAAACGTGGGGGCTGCCGATCGTTGGTGCGTGCGTCGTCCTGGGCTTGATTTTCGCCTCTTTTGCCGACAAACAGTTTGGAGGCTGGGTGTGGGGCACATGCCTTCTCGCGGGGATGTTCTGCTGGATTGGGTCGTACCTGTGGTGCATCAACACGTTGAGCGAACAGGATCCCATGATGTGGCTCGGGGTGGTCCTGTGGCGGTTTGGAATGCGGAACATCATGACCAATCGAGACATTCTTCCTGAGGGAGCGGGAAAATTGTTCTATGTTGGCCTGGTGTTTTTCACCGTCGGAGCGATTTGTGCGTTTCCCCAGATTCAGGTGAAAAACCGTTGACGAGGCCAACTCAATTCCCGCAGACGTCATCGCCGAATTCGAAAACGGCGAAGTTTGGAAAACAACTCACTCGCCGCACTCTTTCTCAAGTTTGTAAAAGTTCTGCGCCAGTTCGAGGTTGCCCAATTTCGGATAGAGTAGGCGGGTCTTGCGAATGAGCTTGCGGGTTTCCTCCCGTTGCCCCACCTGGAACAATCCGCGAGCGACTTGCAGCCGCGCTTCGAGCCGGGCCTCAGTTCCGGGGCGGTGGAGTGATTCCGGCTTGCGCAGTGCGACCAGACCGGCGCGCCGCTGGTCGGCTTTGGGCAGCGAAAGTAGATAGTCTCCCTGTTCCGCCAGTATCGAAGGATCACGCGGGTGAGCGGCGCCAGTCGTAAATACACGTCGACCGACTCCTGCGGATGCGAATTCGCACGCGAGGCCCGCGCCAGTACCAGATCGAGTCGCTTCTGTTCGGCCGGTTGCGGCTCAGCCCGCCTTGCGTCGAGTGTGCGGGCGGCTGTCAATTGCAGGTCCGCCAGCCCGTTCAGTCGATCCTGCCGGGTATCCGCCGAGAGCAATCCGACTCCTCCCAGAATCCCCAGGGTGAACGCCCGGTCGGCGAGGCCGGCGGCGTGCGATTGGCGCGCGCCGCCACGCCGTACAAACGCTCCGCCTCGGGCAGATCCGTTCGCCCCACTCCGGACCGTTTTGCCCCATTCTCTCAGCGAGCGACCTGCCGCGATCGGGCTTCGTCGCCAACGCGGCGATCGCCTGCTTTCTGTATTATTTTCTCAGCGGGTCGCCATGAATTGGGAACGGGCAATCTGAACTCAATCCATCGCACTGCACCAGATCAGACCAGAGCGGTTCGAGTCCGTTTCCTCCCCCCGAGACTCGAGTCCCACGTTTCTTTAACCACCGGCTAGAATACAAAAATTGGCGGCTCTCCCTGTGGCAGCGTCCGTTGACGCTTGCACGGCCGACTCCCGTTGGTCGCTGGCCGTGGCACCCTTCCGCAATTCAAGCGGGTCTTTGAGTTTTTTCGCCAAGTTGAGACACCCTGGGGCGAATACTTGGGTAAGATGTCTGTCGCACACTGGTTTCTCCTGCCGAGACGTCGACCGATTTTGAAATGGCCTCCAACCCGCCGCCATGAACTCATCCCCTGCCATCGTTGTTGAAAACCTCGAGAAGACCTATCGAGACGGCCTGATTTTCCGGAAGTCGATCCAGGCGCTGCGGGGAGTCTCGCTGGAGGTCGCGCGGGGGACGATATTCGGACTGCTGGGCCCGAACGGTGCCGGCAAGACGACGTTGATCAAAGTTCTGATCGGAATCGTCCGCAAGTCGAAGGGGTCGGCCCAACTGTTGGGGTTCCCCGCCGGCGATCGACGGGGGCGGCGCAGGGTGGGGTATCTGCCGGAAACTCACCGCATTCCCCGTCATCTGAACGCCTACAACGCTCTGGAATACTACGGCAGCCTGAGTGGCATGTCCCCCCGGCAGGTTCGCAGCAAGCGAGACGCGTTG
This sequence comes from Planctomycetota bacterium, assembly GCA_026692825.1. Taxonomy (GTDB): domain Bacteria; phylum Planctomycetota; class Planctomycetia; order Planctomycetales; family Planctomycetaceae; genus UBA10511. Next base: position 7,416 of record JAPLOC010000159.1, read on the forward strand.
CTGGAGACGGTGGGATTGAAGGGCTGGGGTTCCACATCGGTCACCAAGTTCAGCAAGGGAATGCAACAGCGCCTGGGGTTGGCGCAGGCGATGTTGCATGACCCAGATCTGCTGATCTTGGATGAGCCGACCGATGGTGTCGATCCGGTCGGTCGGAGCGAAATGCGGGAGGTGTTGC